>NZ_JBFODQ010000038.1:0-70386 GCF_040908355.1 Aeromonas sp. R2-2
GGCTATGTCCCAATTACGTGTTGCATGGGGTGCCCCAGCGCCTCATGCAAACACGCTTTGATATTCACGCCCCTCCCGTAACGCTCCAGCATCCTGCGCCAACCCAGGTAGTTCTTCAGGTAGTGCGTTGCCACTCCATGGAACCGCTCCATCCACTCTTTCAACCGATGGTGATACCCGTTCACGTGCTGGATGTGATACGCACCGACCACCCGTTCGCCCTGGCGATTGCGCACTACTTGATGAGTCACTCCATGCACTTTGCTAAAACTCGCATACACACCCGCACCATCGCTACACAACACCGCATCCGCTGACACCAACGGCTTCAACACCGCGATGACCGTCTCGGCATTTATCTGCTCCAGCTGAAAATCCGCATGGTGGCCAGCACGGTCCTGCACCACCATCACAGGGATGTAATCCGACCCGGTTCCACGGGTTCGACCTTTACCACCACGATGCCTTGGCGGACGCGGCAGTCCCCGTTGCCCCTTGAACGATTCAAGGAAGAAGGTCTCATCAACCTCAACAATGCCCTCTTCCCGTGTGGCTTGATGGCCTGCCATGGCACGCAAGAAGCGGTGACGCCAGAGGAACGCGGTGTTTTTGCTGACCCCACAGCGCCGCGCGGCCTGGCGGACGGTCAGTCCTTCGATGAGGGCTTGCGCGTAGTCTTCCCAGCACTGTGCTTTACGCAATCTGGCCAGGGGCGTCTTGGTGAGGATGGAGCTTGTGCGCAGACACTGTTTGCAACGGTAGCGGCGCAGCCCCCGACTCCACCCCCAAGGCGCCAGCTCGGCGACATCGGCCTGACAATGTGGGCAGCCACTGCATGCAGGAAACTGGGTATTGAGCGAGGTAATGGCATGTGGCGCCATGAGCTCCTGCCGGGCAACGCGGCGCTGGCGCAGGGTAAGCAGTGGAAAGAGAGACAACAGGTGTTGAAAGGCTGGGGTATCCATGATGGCAGACCTCAAGGTGATGGCCTACTTCAAGATTAGCCTTTCAACACGTAATTGGGACATAGCCAAAAAAATCGCCCCCCGCCGCACCGGTTTCGAGATGACAGCGTCAACCAAAACCGCCCATACTGAACAAGAACTCTTTCCCCCTCGACAAGGGACAACCCATGCGCACCTCTCTGCTGTTGCTACTGCTATCCACCCTCTCACTGCCGCTCTGGGCTGCCAACATTCTGGTGATCAGCAGCTACCATCCCGAATACCTGTGGGACCAAAGCTACAACAAAGGGCTGCTCGATGGCTTGCAGGGGGAGCACAAGATCACTCACTTCTATATGGACACCAAACGCCATCCACGGGAGAAGTTCGACGAAATAGCCCAGCAAGCCATCGCCTTTTATCTGAAGAGCAAACCGGGTCTGGTAGTACTGGGGGATGACAACGCCATCAACTATCTGGCCAACGAGATCGCCTCGCTGGGCACTCCAGTGGTCTTTCTCGGCATGAACGAGAACCCCCGCCTCAAGGGCTTTGTCGGCCACCCCAAGATCACCGGCGTGCTGGAGCGCCCCCTGCTCAAGCGCAACATCAGCGAAATAAGCCAGATGATGGGGGGGCTCGACAAGGCACTGGTGCTGTTTGATTCCAGCAATGTGGCCCTCACTGCCATCGAGGATGAATTCAAGACCCAGACCGAGCTGCGGGTCGGTCAGACCCGGATCAACAGCCAGCTGATGGGGGATTACAGCCTCTGGCAGGAGGCAGTGCTCAACGCCAAGAAGAACGGCTATCAGGCAATCTTCCTCGGCCTCTACCACACGCTGGTCGATGACAATGGCAAGCATGTGAGCGAAAAGACGGTGCTGGAGTGGACCAGCGCCAACACGCCGGTGCCGCTCTTCTGTTTCTGGGAATTTACCGTCGGCAAGGGGATGGCCATCGGTGGGCTGGTGCTGGACGGCCACGATCAGGGGATACAGGCAGCCAGCCTCATCAACACCATACTGGCGGGCACCCTGCCCCGTACCATCTCCCCCCGCGCAGCCCTGCGCGGCGAATATGTCTTCAGCAAGAGCGAGCTGGCCCGCTGGCAGCTCACAGTACCCGACAAATGGCGCCACAAGATCCTCTGGCGTGAGTGACCGCCGAAACAAAAAAAGAGAACCCGGCCATGCCGGGTTCGCTTTTATCGGGTGCTGCGGTTAGCAGGCTAGGTGAGGGCAATCAGCCCTGCAACGCCTGTTGCAGCTCCTCTTCGGTCCAGATGGTAATGCCGAGCTCTTGTGCTTTGGTCAGCTTGGAACCGGCCGCTTCCCCCGCGACCAGCACATCGGTCTTGGCAGATACCGAACCCGCCACCTTGGCCCCCAGCGCCTGCAATGCCGCCTTGGCGTCGTTGCGCGACAAGGTGGTCAGGGTGCCGGTCAGCACGAAGGTCTTGCCGGCAAAGGGTTGCTCCGCGGCCTCTTTCTTCTCGATGGCTGGCCAGTGGATGCCGGCAGCCAGCAAGGCTTCCAGCACCTCCACGTTGTGGGGCTGACGCAGGAAATAGTAGACATGCTTGGCCACCACATCACCCACATCGGCCACGTCGAGCAGTTGCTCCACCGATGCTGCGCGCAGTGCATCCAGGGTGAGGAAGTGGTTGGCAAGGTTGAGCGCAGTCGCCTCCCCCACTTCGCGGATCCCCAGAGCAAACAGGAAGCGCGGCAAGGTGGTACTGCGCGCCGCATCGATGGCGGCTACCAGATTGAGGGCCGATTTTTGCCCCATCCGCTCAAGACCGGCCAGCTGGATGGCGTTGAGGCTAAACAGATCGGCGGGAGTCTTCACCAGCCCCTTGTCTACCAGCTGCTCGACAATCTTGTCGCCAAGGCCGTCCACATCCATGGCGCGACGGGCGGCGAAGTGCTTGATCGCCTCCTTGCGCTGCGCCTCGCAGAACAGGCCACCGGAGCAGCGGGCAACCGCTTCCCCTTCCAGCCGCTCGACCGCAGAGCCACAGACCGGACACTCGGTCGGGAAGAGAATTTCGCGCGCATCAACAGGGCGCAGCGCCTCCACTACGGCGACGATCTGCGGGATCACGTCCCCTGCCCGGCGCACGATCACGGTATCGCCGACCATGACGCCAAGGCGCTCGATCTCGTCGGCATTGTGCAGAGTCGCGTTGGAGACAGTCACGCCGCCGACAAACACCGGTTTTAGCTTGGCGACCGGGGTCACGGCGCCGGTACGGCCAACCTGAAACTCGACGTTCTCAAGCAGAGTCATCTCCTCCTGCGCCGGGAACTTGTGGGCGGTCGCCCAGCGCGGGGCGCGGGCCACAAAGCCGAGCTCCTCTTGCAGAGCGATGGCATCCACCTTGTAGACCACGCCGTCGATCTCGTAAGGGAGCTCGCCACGGCGGGCCAGAATGTCGTCGTGGAACGCCTGACAACCGGCGGCCCCCTCTTTGAGCTTCACCTCTGGACTGAGCGGCAGCCCCCACTCCTTGAGCTGGGTGAGACGGCCAAAGTGGGAGTCGCCCAGTTGCTCGCCGCCAACACCGATACCGTAAGCGTAAAAGCTCAGGGGACGGCTGGCGGTGATGCGTGAGTCGAGTTGACGCAGGCTGCCGGCGGCGGCGTTGCGCGGGTTGACGAACACCTTCTCGCCCGCGGCCAGTGCCTTGGCGTTCATCGCCTCAAAACCTGCCTTGGGCATAAAGACTTCGCCACGCACCTCCAGCCGCTCTGGCCAGCCAGTGCCACGCAGGGCGAGCGGAATGGCCTTGATGGTACGCACGTTCTCGGTGATCTCCTCACCGGTGGCGCCATCGCCCCGGGTGGCCGCCTGCACCAGCTGACCATTTACATAGAGCAAGCTCACCGCCAGACCATCGAGCTTGGGCTCGCAGCAGAAGGTGAAACGCACGTCACGCTTGAGGCGATCGCTCATCCGTTGTTCGAACGCCTGCAACTCTTCGCTGCTAAAGACGTTGTCCAGACTCAGCATAGGGATTTCGTGGCGCACCTGTTTGAAGGCGGTCAACGGCTGACCGCCGACCCGCACGCTCGGGGAAGCCGGGGTTTTCAGCTCGGGGTGGTCAGCCTCCAGCGCGATCAGTTCGCGCATCAGGCGATCGTATTCAGCATCCGGCACTGTGGGGTTATCCAGCACATAGTACTGGTGACCATATTCGGTAAGCAGTTCACACAATTGACGGTGGCGGGAGAGGGTGTCGCTCATGAAAAAGTCTCGAAGTGTGATTGAACATACGGCCGGGGTAGAAACAAAAATGCGGTACCAGGGTACCGCACTTTTTCTTCACTCGACCCGCATGGCGTATTAGTCGCGACTGGCCTCGTAGGCAGCCAGCTCGTGACGGTAACGGGCAATGGTCTCGTCGCTCAGCGGGCTGCGATCCATATCTGTCAGCATGGCATCGAGATCGCTGGCCAGCTGATCGGCAGCCTGCAGCATGTCCTCGAAGGCAAACGCGGCATTGCTGCGCAGCGGCAGCTGCATGAAGAGCGACACGCCCGGCGTGGTGAACTGTTCCATCCGGTACGGATTGAAGGTGCCAGGCTTGACCATGTTGATCATGGAGAAGAGCACTTCACCCTTGCCGTTGGGATCTTCGTGACGGTGGAAAATATCCATCTCGCCAAACTTGAAGCCCAGCGCCATCAGGGATGAGAGCAGGGTTGCACCTTGCAAGTCGTGACCCGGACGGCCCATCAGGTTGATGACATAGACATCCTGCCAGATCTTCTCGACCGGCTGGGGCGCCATGCGCGGCTCTTCCACCACAGGAGCAGGTGCCACATAGGCAGGCTCTTCATACACAGGCTCGGGAGCCACATGACGGGGCTGCGGCTGATATTCCGGCTCGGGAGCACGCACCGGTTCAGCACGAACGGTGTCGGCGGTACGGACTGTCTCTGCACGGGCACCAAAAGTCGGGGCGGTCGCGTAAGCGGGCTCGACCAGCGGCTCGTCGTCAAGCGACTGCATCATGGGCTCGCGCTGGGGACGGGAACGGTAGACCGGGGTACGACGATTGACCTGAGCAGGTTTGCGCACCGGCGCGGCGGGCGCCTCGTCGATCTCCTCGGGCAGCGGTTCGTCGAACGCTTCCTCCTCTTCATAGACAGGAGGCGGCGGAACCGGGCGGGCAGCAGGCTTGCGCACTACGGGCGGCGGCAGATCGTCCTCGTCATCTTCATCATCAAAGGCGGGGACGGCAGGGCGACGACCGAGTTCCGGCTGGCGGCTCTCTTCACTGCGCAGCTTGGGCTCGGCACGACGGCCACCACTGACCACGCGTACCTGGCCGATGCCATCGCTGTCGAAGGCGTCGTTATCACGATCCCGCGACTTGGAGTCCATCCGTCCAATCGGTTTCTCTTTGATCGGTGCCTGACGATTCTTTTTGTTGCTCCACAACCCGTGAATGAGCAATGCCGCAATAGCAATACCGCCCAGGGCAACCAAGATGTAACGCAATTCCTGCATTAGCTGCTTCTCTTTCTAGTTTTGCTCAGCCAAAGCGACGGCTTCACCGATATCGACCGACACAATGCGAGAAACCCCGGGCTCTTGCATCGTGACGCCAACCAGCTGCTCAGCCATCTCCATGGAGACCTTATTATGACTGATGTAAACGAACTGTACTGTGCTCGACATCTCTTTGACAAGAGAACAGAAGCGACCGACGTTCACTTCATCGAGCGGTGCATCCACCTCATCCAGCAGACAAAAAGGTGCTGGGTTGAGTCTGAAGATGGCAAAAACCAGCGCAAGCGCGGTTAACGCCTTCTCCCCCCCGGAAAGCAGGGCAATGGTAGCATTCTTCTTACCCGGAGGTCTCGCCATGATGCTCACTCCGGCCTCCAAAAGATCATCGGAGGTGAGCTCAAGCCAGGCACTGCCCCCACCGAACACTTTTGGAAACAGGGATTTTAAATCTTCGTTGACCTTATCGAAAGTGTCCCGGAACCGTATTTGTGTCTCTTTATCAATTCTTTTAATGGCTTGGCTCAAGGTTTCCAGCGCTTGCTCGAGATCCTGACACTGATTTTCAAGATAGGTTGCCCGGGTTTTCGCCTCTTCGTACTCCTCCAGCGCCGCCAGGTTGATGGCGCCGAGCGCCTCCACTTGCCCCTCCAGAGTCTGGATCTCCTGCCGCAGCTTGCTGCGATCAGCGGCGATCAGCACCGCCTGATCGAGATCTACCAGTCGAATCCCCAGCTCTTCGAACTGCTCGTGCAGCCCCTGTCGACGGGTGAGGTTGCGTTCGCGCTCAAGACGCAGGGTTGCCAGCTTCTCCTGCAACGTCACCAGCTGCTTGTGATCGGCACTTCTGGCCTGTTCCAGCTCACCCAACTGGCGCTCCAGCTCCGCCAGCCGTTGATGGCAGGCGAGCTGCTGCGCCTCCAGATTGCGCTGCTCGGCCAGCAGGGGCGCCAGATCCGGCACTGCCTCGCTATCCGGCCCTTTCAGCCCGGCCAGCTCCAGCCCGAGCCTCGCCAACTCCTCTTCGCCCAGGGTAATGAGTTGGCGCAGATTGCCCAACTCCAGTTGCAAACGCTGGCAGGTCGCTTGTTGCTGCTCGCGGCGCACACGGGCCTCGTCGACCGCCCGCTCGCAGCGGGTCAACAGCTCCTGAGCAACCAGCAACCCTTGCGTCAGCGGCTCCCCCAGCTCTTGCAACTCGGCAAGGCGTGCCTCATCGAGTTCCAGTTGTTCACGGGCGCTGGCCAGTCGCTCTGCCTCTTCGGCCTGCTCCTGATCGAGCCGGATCAGCTCTTCGCCGAGCTGACCGAGCCGCTGCAACCGCTCCTGCCGCTGACCCTGTTGCAGGCTCCAGGCTTCGCGCAGTTGTTGCCATTTCTGCTCTTGCTCGCGCAAGGTTCGCTGCGACAACTCCTGCGCACTGGCAAGCTGGGCACGCCGGGCATCGGCTGCCACAAGTTGCTCGCTCAGCTGTGCCAGCCCCGCGACAACCTTCTCCTGCTCGGTATGCAACCGCTCACGCTCACCCAGCAGCGCCATGGTGCCAAGCGCCGCGCCCTGTCCCAAATCTGCCCAGTTTGGCCCCAGCCAGTCGCCAGCAGGAGTCAGTACCGACTCACCGGCCGCAAGGCTTGGCTGGCGGGCCAATGCGGCCTCCCGGCTCTCCACCAGCCAGATGGCATTGAGGAAGGCAGGAATGTGCTCGCCGCCCAGTTGCGCAGCCAGCGTACCGGCAACCGCCGGTTGCGCCGGGCCAATCCAGAGCCCCTCTTGCGCAAGATTGCACTCGTCCGCCGGCGTTGCGGTGAGCCAGCGACCCAGCACCTTGTCGAGTGCCTGTGCCCATTCGGGAGCAACCTGCAGTCGATCCGCCAGGGTCGCCCCTTCCATCTGCTCGCCGAGGATCTGATCCAGCGTCGTCAGCCGCGCCTCCAGCTCCCGTTGCAGGCTCAACTGCTGACCATGCTGCTGCTTGAGTTGTTCATGGGCGTCGACCGCCTGCGCCAGCTGCTCGGTCAGCTCGCCATTGGCCGCCCGCGTCAGCTCCAGCTCACCACTCAGGGCATCGAGGGCCGGTTGTAGGTCATCGGCCTCAGCGCCGAGGGGGCCAGCGCGTTCATCTTCCAGCTTGAGGCGGGCCAGCCGGGTCTTGGCTTGCAGCTCCTGCAGGCCACCCAACCGGGTGCGGGTCTGGTTGAGCTGCCCCTGCAACCCGGCCAACTGTTGCTGCCACTGCTGCTGGCGCAAGCGAGCCTGTTCCAGCTGCTCGCTGGCCTGCTGGCGACCCTCCTGCTGCTCGGTAAGCAACTGCTCACACTGCTCCAGCCGCGCGCTCTCCTGCTCGGCGCGCAATACCCCTTCGGTCAGTTGATCCTGCTGGCTGGCCAGCTGCGCCTTGCGAGTGGCGATCCGCTCGCCCAGCGCCTCTGCACGGGCCTGCCAGTCGCGCCCCAGTTCACTCTGGTGCAGTTGCTGTTGTTCGAGGCGGGCGATGGCCTGCCCGCCGAGAAAAATCTGTTGCTGACGGCTCGCCTGCTCGGCTTGCGCCTCTTGTCTGGCGACCGACAGGGTGACGTGGCGCCCCTCATCGGCGGTGCGCTTGGCATCGAGCGCCGCCAGCGCCTGCTCGGCCTGCGCCAGCTCGGTTTTAGCCTCGCCAAGACGCGTCTCCAGCGCCCACAACTCGGAGCCAATCAGCTCGGCGCGAGCAGCGCGCGAACGACTCTTGAGCTGTTTGTAACGCTCGGCCGTTTCGGCCTGGGCTTTGAGGTGGTCAAGGCGCGAACCCAGCTCGCCGCGAATATCGCCGAGGCGCTCCAGGTTCTCCTGAGTGTGACGAATGCGCTGCTCGGTCTCGCGACGCCGCTCCTTGTAACGGGAAACCCCGGCGGCCTCTTCCATAAAGAGCTTGAGATCGGCCGGACGTGACTCCACCAGTCGGCTGACAGTGCCCTGCTCGATGATGGCGTAACTGCGGGGGCCAAGACCGGTGCCGAGGAAGAGGTCGGTCACATCTTTGCGGCGGCACTTCTGGCCGTTGATCTGATAGTGGTTGGAGCCGTCGCGCAGCACTTCGCGGCGCACCGAAATCTCGGTAAAGCGGCCGAACTCGCCGGGCACCCGGTTATGGGGATTGTCGAACACCAGCTCGACCGAGGCGCGCCCGTGCGCACTGCGATTGATAGAGCCGTTGAAGATGACATCGGTCATGTTCTCGCCGCGAAGATGGCGGGCCGAGCTCTCCCCCAGCACCCAGCGCACCGCGTCGATCACGTTGGATTTGCCACAGCCGTTGGGGCCAACCACAGCAGTCATATCTGCCGACAGTTCGATGCGGGTCGGCTCGACGAACGACTTGAAGCCGGCGAGTTTGATCAGTTTCAGACGCATGGCGACCTGTATCAGTGGCTAAATAAAGAGGAGGCGGGCAGGCGATTTTACCAAATCCAGACCCGGCTTTGTTTGTAATATGCAGGCATCATCCCCATTCAATGCCCGATTTTCAGTCGCCACGGCACGAAATAAGGAATAGTCGGCGACTTTACCAAATCAAAGGCTTGTTTGTAATATGCTGGCAGTTCTCCCATGCATAGATGGAGCTCACATGAGCCAATCACCCCATATGGTCAAAGATTCAATCAGCGGTGCAGACTACTTTCTGCGCGGTTTTTCCCTCATTCGCCAACCGGGCATCCGCACCTTTGTGCTGATCCCCCTGCTGGTCAACTTCGTGCTGTTTGCCGGGGCCTTCTATGCCCTGCTGCTGCAACTGGACGGCCTGTTCGCCTGGCTCCATCAGCAGATCCCCGCCTGGCTCGACTGGCTGGACTACCTGCTGTGGCCCATCGCCCTCATCACCATACTTGTGGTCTTCTCCTTTATCTTCAGCTCGGTTGCCAACTGGGTAGCCGCCCCCTTCAACGGCCTGCTGGCGGAGAAGGTGGAGCAGATCCTCACCGGTCAGCCCGCCAATGACAGCGGCATGCTGGATATCGTCAAGGATGTGCCACGCACCTTCGGCCGCGAATGGACCAAGCTGAAGTATTACCTGCCCAAGGCCATTGGCTGCCTGATCCTGTTTCTGATCCCGGTGGTGGGCCAGACCCTGGCGCCGGTGCTCTGGTTCCTGTTCAGCGCCTGGATGATGGCGATCCAGTATGTGGATTATCCGTTCGACAACCACAAGATCGACTTCATCACCATGCGTGACGCCTTGAAGCAACGCCGTGGCAAGTGCCTCAGCTTCGGCGCTTTGGTGACCCTCTTCTCCGCCATTCCGGTGGTAAACCTCTTCGTGATGCCGGTCGCCATCTGTGGTGCCACCGCCATGTGGGTCGATCACTACCGGCAAGAGCAGTTGGGGCGCTAATCCTTGAACATTGATTAGAAAAAGGCACCCGAAACGGTGCCTTTTTCGCATTTAGCATGAATTAAATTAATGCATGCATTCGATAGCTTGTCCCATATGACACGAGTTGGTAGGATTCTGGCCTTTCTCGTTCCCTGGGATATCTCATGTTACATGCACTCTTCTTGGTGGGC
This sequence comes from Aeromonas sp. R2-2, assembly GCF_040908355.1. Lineage (NCBI taxonomy): Bacteria > Pseudomonadati > Pseudomonadota > Gammaproteobacteria > Aeromonadales > Aeromonadaceae > Aeromonas > Aeromonas sp. R2-2. The sequence continues at coordinate 10,008 of NZ_JBFODQ010000038.1, forward strand.
CTGGTGGCCGAAGGGATGACCGGCGCGCTGGCCGCGGGTCGGCGACGGATGGATCTGTTTGGTGTGGTGATCATCGCCTCGGCGACGGCCATCGGTGGTGGCACCATCCGCGATGTGCTGCTCGGCCACTATCCGCTGCTCTGGATTGAACATCCGGAATATGTGCTGCTGGTTGCCGCAGCCGCGATGGCGGGTGTGGTCTCCGCCCCCCTGATGCGCTACCTCGGCAAGCTGTTCATGGCCCTTGATGCCCTGGGACTGGTGGTCTTCTCCATCTTCGGTGCGGCCCGGGCGCTGGATATGGGCCACGGCGCCGGTATTGCCTGCATCATGGCGGTGGTGACCGGAGTCTTTGGCGGGGTGCTGCGGGATCTGCTCTGCCAACGGATTCCACTGGTATTTCGTCGCGAGCTCTATGCAGCCATTTCGCTGATCACCGCAGCCCTCTACTGTCTGGCGCTGGATCAGGGCTTGCCGACCAACTGGGCCGCGTTCGGTTCCATCGGAATCGGCTTTGTGCTGCGGCTGCTGGCGGTACGCTTCAAGTGGGGTCTGCCCACTTTCAACTACCAGTACGCGACCCATTGAGTACGCCAGCTTCTGGCTAAGCGGGTTGGATTGCGAGCAACAAAAAAGCGCCCGAGTGGCGCTTTTTTCATGGACGTTCTGCGACTCAGTTAATCCCTTCCGAGCTGAAGAATGTCGCCTTGTCAGCGATAAAGCGGATCTTGATGTTCTTCCCTTCCCCGCCCCAGAGGCAGCTGGTGGTGCCCAGCGCATCATCACAGCGCTCCGCCTTGCCCAGAATGGTACTGGCCTCGGCGTAACTCATCCCCATCTTCAACTGGTCGTAATTTTCACGGTTGAGCTTGCTACAACCGGTCAACAACAGGGCGATCAGGCCGCCAATCACTATCTTTTTCATCGCTATCTCCTCTCTGGTGGGAAGAGCTTGGCAGCTTGCCAACCCCTTTACCAGCTGCGCACCGGGCCGGTATCGAGGTGAACGAAGTTATCACGGGGATAGTAACCGACCCCACCCACCTTGAGCTGGAGCGCCGCCTTGCGCAGATGGGCCAGCTGTACGCCGGGGATCCGCACATCCACCGCCTGCCCCAGGGTGTGGTAGCTGTGTTTGGCCACGCCGCGGCTCTTGTGACGCTTCTGGCGATTGGTGGCCGGTGCGCGATAGCCGGAGATCAGCTGAATTTCGCTGCGCCGACCCAGCTTGTGCTGCAACAGGAACAGCTGATCAAACAGCTTCTTGTCGATGTTGAACACTTCGTTGCGCCGGTAATCACGGAAGATGTGGTTGAGCTCGGCCAACCCGTCGCTCAGATAGTGGCCATTTTCCCAATAGCTGGCGCGCACCCGCTCGCCGGTATTGAGATTGAAGAAACTGAGTTCACGCCCGGTGGTACTGCGGCTGGCCAGTGCAGGGAAGGAGATCAGCGAGCTGCCCAGCAGGCAACCGGCTCCCAGCAACAGGCGACGTCGACTTATCTCTTGTTCCAGCATAAGGGGTTCGTCCATCGCAGATTCAAGCGAAAATAGTTGAATAAGATCACTGACTGAATGTGATACAGGCGCTTGAAACTACCCTCCGGCGGGGGGCCCTGTCAAACCTCAATCACCCATAGAAAAGCCCGGCACAGGCCGGGCTTTTCACTCTGTGGCAGGGATCACAGCAGGCGGCTCTGGAAGCTGACCCGATCAAATCCGTAGATGTCGTTACGCAGTTGCTGGCGACCATTTTCGTCGATCCAGCTGCTCCAGTAGACGGTAAAGACCGGAATAGGCGTGGTGAGCGGCAACCATTTGGTCTGGCTCTCCTTGAGGATATTGGCCACCTTGTCCGGCTGATAGCGGGAGTCCGCCAGCAACAGTTCGGCCAGATCGTCGGCATGCTCCACCCGGATGCAGCCCGAACTGAAGGCGCGCGCCCCCTGCTCGAACAGCGCCTTGCGCGGAGTGGAGTGCAGATAGATGGCGTCATTGTTGGGCAGGTAGAACTTGTAGCGCCCCAGGGCATTGTGATCCCCCGGCTTTTGCCGCAGGCGATAGGGGAAACCGGCGGCCAGCGCCTGATGCCACCCCTCTTCGGTGAACTGGACCGGATTGCCCTCGCTGTCGATCACCTCGAACTGCTCACGACTCAGATAGGCGGGATCGCGACCCAGCTTGGGCAGGATGTCCTTGCTCAGGATGGAGCGCGGCACATGCCAGGAGGGATTGAGCACGATGGAGCGAATTTCGCTGGCCAGAATGGGAGTGGCGCGCTGCTCCTTGCCGACGATGACCCGGCTGGTAAACACCTCGTTGCCGGACTCCACCACGCTCAGACGGTAGTCGGGAATATTGACCAGCACGTAGCGGCCACCGGCGAGCTGATCCACCAGATCGCGACGCCACAGGTTACGCAGCAGCAGGCTGGCGCGCACTTGCGGGCCGGTATTGAGCCAGGAGCGGGTCTGACGGCCGATGATGCCGTCCGCGGTGAGACCGTGACGACGCTGGAACTGCTTGATGGCTTGCTCGGTATCACCATCGTAAATCTGATCACCATGGCTCGGGGCGCTGTCGCCCAGCTCGTTGAGCATGGCGCGGATCTGGCCAAGCTCGGCGGAGCTCTCTCCGGCACGCAGGGTTGGCATATCGAGGGTCGGCCACTTGCTGGCCATCGGCATCGCCAGCAGCTTGTGCACTTTGGCCCGCACCGCCTCGTATTCTGCCACCTGGGGGCGCAGGGATTTCACCTGGGTGAGCAGGTCATCATCGCTGGGCTGGGTCACCACAGGGCGGTTCAAATCGAGCTTGAGAGTCTTCATCTGCTCGCGCGAGACCAGATCCATCCCCCGCCAGGCGTGCTGGAAACGGCTCAGCTTGGTAAAAATATCGTCATAGATGGCGCCACGCTTGTCTGCAGGGGTGGCCTGCAGGCGCTTCCACAGCGTGAAAAAATCGGGATGCAGCTGAGCAAGCACAGCCTCTTGCAACTGCTGCTCCAGCTCGACACGGGCCTGTTCGGCCTGACTGCCCTGATACCAGTCGTGTCCGGTTTCACTGGCCGCCACCACAACTTGTGCTTCGGTCGCATGTACCGCGCCAGCGGGCAAACATCCCAGCCACACCAGATTGGCAAGGGCCAGCCAATACTTCATCCCCATGGGTACCTCAAAACGGTTTGTTCACTCTGTCGGGCCTGACAAGCAGACCCGATGCTCAGGCCGCTCATGATGCGTGAACGGCCAATACTTTGCTAGCGCCCGGGGGCATAACGCTGCCAGATAATGTCATACGCATCTGTCTCCTTGAACCGCGCCAACGCCTGATTAAATTGTTGCAAGAACTGCGGCGAAAAGCTGCGCTTGCCCAACATAAAGAAGCTCGGCGATTCAGATACCACCATGGGGTGACTGGTGAACAGACCGCTCATCCCCTCCTTGTTAAGGGCGCTGGGGGTAGCCAGCATGTCACCGAGAAAACCGTCGATCCGCCCGCGGGCCAGCTTCTCATAATTTTGCTGGTCGCTCACCGCACTCACCTGTTTGGCATAGCGAGCGAGCAGCGACATCACTTCCTCACCATAGAAGTACTCTTTGGTAACGCCGAGGGAGTAACCACTGGCCAGCCAGCTCGTCAGATCCTGTTCGGGATAGTGGCTGCCCTTGCGGATCCACAGCAAGGTGCGTCCCGGGTTGTAGGAGTCGGAAAACCAGGCATAACGGGCGCGCTCATCATTGATATTCGCCTCCATCGCCATATCTATTTCGCCATACTCCATTTCGTGAAGTACCCGCTTCCAGGGCAGCTCCACATAGTTGACCTTGCAGTGCATGGAAGTGAGCACAGCCGTCAGCACCTCGGCGGCATAACCGCGCACCTCTTGCGGTGAGTCGGCTTCGTAATAATGGTAGGGGGGCCAGTTATCGTAACCGACCTGAATGGGCTCGGGACACAGGGCCCTGGCCAATGCCATTGGCGCCCATAATCCAAGCAACAGACAGCAAGAGAGCCACTTCATATGTCATCCTTGACGAATAAGTGAGTCATCATAAATCGCCCCCTGCAAAATGGCGATAGAAGCCAGATGACTATCGCATCCGCTAGAAAATGACGCAGCAAAGCGCTTCTATTTGCCAATTGCCCTGCCGGAGCACTACTGGCAACCTGCGCCCCGCCAGACCTGTTTAACCGGGAAACAGCAACGTTTGGAACAGGGGTAAAAAGGGGTTAATATGTGACCAAATATTTTTTTGTGATCCACTATGCTTTTTTTGCAATTGGATTAGCATATGCGCGACATCGGCCTACCCATTCTGTCAGGCATAGAGAGTGATATGACGTACAAAAAGTTCGGTTTTTTGACTGCCATTCTGGCGTTAAGCGGTTTTTATCTTTACACCCTCTATCTGGCTGCTCACCCCAACGTGAGCCTGGCCTACAAACTCTATTATCTGGAAGGCAAGACCCGCTTCTGGGAACACAACTCCAGCATGACCTATCAGCCTGGTAACGAACTCAATCTGACCAAGCCGAGCCGCTTCCTCTCCAGCGAAGGCTGGGCCAAGAAGCCGAGCGACGAAGGTACCCTGCTTAGCGGTCAGGGCGGTCTCTACTTTGTGCTGCCCAAGCAGGCGGCCAATCCGGATCAGCTTACCGTACAGGCCCGCATCAACAGCCCGGAAGCCGGCGCTCTGTTGAAAGTGGCGCTGGGTCACGACTTCACCACTACGGTGAAACTGGCCAAAGCGGGCATCAACGAAATCCGCCTCAGTCTGCCCGGTGACTCGCTCACGGCAGATCCCAAGCGCCCCAATTTTCTGGCGCTCTCGGCACCTACTCCTATCAATGTGCAGTCGGTACGTTTGACCGTAGCCCAGTGATCCTTGCCCCGAATACCATTTTATAAAAACAACTATCCCAAATAAGGACGTTCTTATGTCGCATCCAGATTTTCGACTCTCTCTGGTCGTTCCCGTTTACAACGAGGAAGAGAGCATCGATGCCTTCATCAACGCGATAGACAACGAACTGGCCCCGCTGAAAGACCAGCTTGAAATTGTATTCGTCAACGATGGCAGCCGTGACCGCACCCGTGAAGTGGTCGAACAGGCCATCGCCCGTGACCCGCGCGTGACCCTGGTCAACCTGGCACGCAACTTCGGTAAAGAAGCGGCCCTGACCGCCGGTCTGCATCAGGCCAAAGGGGATGCTATCGTGCCGATGGACGTGGATCTGCAAGACCCGCCCGCCCTGATCCTGGAGTTCGTCAAACTGTGGCAGACCGGTGACTATGACACCGTCTACGGCATCCGCGTCGATCGCAGCGCCGATACCCCGATGAAGCGCCTGACTGCCGGCGGCTTCTACCGCTTCTTCAACGCCCTCTCCACCAGCACCAAGCTGCCGGAAAACGCCGGTGACTTCCGCCTGATCGACCGTCGCGTGGTCGAGGCGATCAAGCTGCTGCCGGAACGCAACCGCTTCATGAAGGGTCTGTTTGCCTGGGCCGGTTTCCGTGCCGTTGGCGTCCCCTACGAGCGCCCGGCCCGTCACGCCGGTGAAACCAAATTCAACTACTGGAAACTGTGGAACTTCGCCCTCGACGGTCTGCTCAGCTTCTCCAGCTGGCCGCTGCGGGTCTGGAGCTATGTGGGGGTCAGCGTCTCGCTGGTTGCCTTCCTCTATATCCTGAAAATCATCACCCAGGTGATCTTCTTCGGCATCGACGTGCCCGGTTACGCCTCCCTGATGTCTGTAGTGCTGTTCCTCGGCGGTATCCAGCTGTTGTCGCTCGGCATCATCGGCGAGTACATCGGCCGCATGTTCGTGGAAGTGAAACAGCGCCCGGTCTACCTCATTGAAGGGGTCTATGGCCAGTATGCCAAGCAGGATGCGGCCAAACCGCAGAGCGCTGACAGCAACCCGCAAGAGCAGCAGGAGCAAGCGCCTCAATGATCTCCCGCGAGGAATTCTGGCGGCTGGTACGTTTCGGTTTTGTCGGCGGGGGGGCTACCCTCGTCGACCTTGGCACCTCCATCGCACTGTTTCATACCTGGCCCACCATCTCGGAGCACCTGGTTACCACGCTGGCTTTTGCCATCGCGTTCTGGTTCTCCTTCTTTGGTCACCGCTACATCACCTTCCAGAAGCAGGGAGCCGCCAGCAAGTTTCTGCTGGTCGCCCTCTTCTCGCTGGCGGTGCGTAACCTGATCCTGAGCGGCCTGCTGTTTGCGGGGCTCTCCGGTCTGCTGCCGGTGGTCATCGCCACCCTGACCGTTACCGTCCTCACTTACGTTCTCTCTCGCGTCTGGGTTTTTGCCTGATGAATGATATGACCAATACTGCCCCGCTAACCGGGGCTGCACTCCCCTATCGCCCGTCACTGCGCATCAGCGGTCGTGACTGGCTGATGATCATCGCCGCCTTCATGCTGAGCCGGGTGGCGCTGTATGGCATGGGTTACTTCGGTGTCCAGCTCTATGGCTCCCCCGACATCGGCCCGCTGCAGGCCTATTGTCAGTTCGACTGCGTCTGGTTCCAGCGCATCATCGAGAACGGCTACGATCTCTACCCGCGCTGGCTGAGCAAGGGCAATGCGGCCAACTGGGCCTTTATGCCGCTCTATCCGATGGTCTCCGGTGCCATCTCCAACCTGTTCAATGTCGAGAGCCTGATCGGCCTCATCATTGTTACCAACCTCTCCTTCTTCGCCAGTTTACCGCTGATGCTGCTGGTGTTGCGTCAGCTCAAGCTGGGTGACGATACCGCCCGCTTCGGCGTCTGGCTGCTCGCCTTCTCCCCCTTCTCCGCCTACTTCGTCTCCGGTTATACCGAGTCGACCTTTATGGCGCTGATGCTGGGGATGTTCCTGTTCGCCTATCGGGAGCAGTGGCTGATGGTGGCCGTGCTGGGGGTCGGTATCTCCGCCACTCGCAACCTGGGGGTGATGATGGTCTTCCCGGTGCTGATCCTGGCGCTGCAAGCTTACGGCTGGCGGGAATTTTTCCGCTTTACCGAGCGTGCTTTCAAGGTGGTGTTCACCCTCTGGATGATCCCGTTTGGCCTGTTCGCCTACATGGTCTACCTCTATCATCTGACCGGCGATGCCTTTGCCTTCAAGCACATTCAGGTGGCGTGGGGTCGCTATATGGACAGCCCGCTGGACTGGTGGCTGAGCGGTTTCGAGCTGGGCGGCCGCAAGGCTTACCTCTCCATCATGGTGATCTTCGGCTGGTGTCTGAACGGCTACCTGTTCAGCCAGAAGCGCTGGGCGGAAGCGACCCTGATGTTCATCTGCTGCACCATTCCGCTGATGACCGGCCTCAACGCCATGCCGCGCTATATGTTCGGGCTCTACCCGACCCTGCTGGCCATCATTCTGCTGACCCATCGCTGGCCCGCCATCCGCCCAGCAGTGCTCTGTATCAGCGGCATGGTGGCCTCTTTCATCGCGGTGGCCTTCGTCAACTTCAAGTTCTTCACCGTCTGATGTGACGACGATGCCTGACACCCCAAATGCCGGTCACCTGACCGGCATTTTTTATGGCCGCTATTTTTATCGACAAAGCATCCCACCACCTCTCCGTCACACTTTCCTCGGCTTGAAAACGTAACCATTTGAACTGATGTCACAAATCGGCATTTTGCCGATCCAAGGCGCGCTTTGCTGCTCCTAGAATGGGCCCTTGTCCGAACTGCCCTGCTCAAGGAATGGCTTATGCGTCGTGCTCATCACTTATCCCCTCTCTGGCTCGCCCTGCTGGCCGCCCCTCTGTTCACCCAACAGGCGATGGCCGCTTCCGAGGTTCACCTCTATGTGGATGGTCAGCCGGTGGCGACCCCGATCTCGCTGGACAAGGGCACTGTGGAGCTGACCCACACCCTTGCCAAGGGGAGCCACCAGATCCGCATCAGCGACGCAGACAATAGTTGCGGTACCAGCTTTGGCCCGAGCGAGAGCAAGCCGCTCCCCTTCGGCACCGCCCAGCCCATGGACAAATGCAGCAAGGATCAGAGCTTTACCCTTCGGGTGATGCTGGCCGGGGAGTATCAGTTCACCTTCAACCCGGATACCCCCAGCCTCAAGGTGCTGCGGGCGACCAAGAAAAGCGAATTCAAACGCCAGCCACCACAAGAGCCCTGCATCAGCTGGGATGGCGGCCCGGTCACGGTATCCCTGAAAGGGGTTTGGCCCGAGGGTACCCGACTGAGGGATGCCTACTCGAAACAGGAGGCGGTGGTCAAACAGGGCAAACTGACCCTGACCCCGAGCAAAGAGAGCGGCGGCCTGCTGCTGCTCGAGCCGGTCAAGGCAGCCAAGCCAGCACCATTCAGCTGGGATCAGGCGAGCGTCTATTTTCTGCTGACCGATCGCTTCCACAATGGTGACCCCGCCAACGACCACAGCTTCGGCCGCCAGAAGGATGGACAGGATGAGGTGGCCACCTGGCACGGCGGCGACTTCAAGGGGCTGACCGAGAAGCTCGACTACATCAAGAGCCTCGGCATGAACGCCATCTGGATCACCCCCATGGTGGAGCAGGTTCACGGCTTTATCGGCGGTGGTGAGCAGGGCAACTTCCCCTTCTACGCCTACCACGGCTACTGGGCGCTCGACTTCACCAAGATTGACCCCAACTACGGCGATGAAGAGAGCCTGAAAACCCTGGTGGACGAGGCCCACAAGCGCGGCATGCGGATCATCCTCGACGTGGTGATGAACCACGCCGGTTACGCCACCCTCGCCGACTTGCAGGATTTGGGGCTCACCGAACTGACCCAGAACAGCGGCAAACTGCCGACCGTCTGGAACCAGTGGCGCCCGAGCGGCGGCCTTAACTGGCATGGCTACAACCAGTTCATCGACTATCAATCACCCGCGTGGAACAAGTGGTGGAGTGGTGACTGGGTGCGCGCCGGTCTGCCCGGCTACCCGCAGCCCGGCACCGACGATGTCACCGGCTCGGTGGCGGGCCTGCCGGACTTTCTGACCGAATCGGCCAAACCGGTAGGGCTGCCGCCGTTGCTGGCGGCGAAAAAAGATACCCTCGCCAAGGCGCAGCCCGACGCTACCGTGAGTGACTATCTCATCGCCTGGCACACCGACTGGGTGCGCCGCTTTGGTATCGACGGCTTCCGCGCCGACACAGTCAAGCATCTGGAGCCCGAAGTGTGGGCCAAGCTCAAGCAGGCGGGCACCGCTGCGCTCAAGGAGTGGAAGACTGCGAACCCGAGCAAGGCCCTCGACGATCTGCCCTTCTACATGGTGGGCGAGGTGTGGGATCACGGGGTGGCCAAGGATTTCTGGTATCAGAACGGTTTCGATTCCCTGATCAACTTCGACTATCAGCGCGAGTTCGCACTGTCACAGGCCCAGTGCATGGCCAGCGCCGAGCCCACCCATGCCAGCTACGCCAGCCGCATCAATCAGGATCCCGAGTTCAACGTGTTGAGCTACATCAGCTCCCACGACACCAAGCTGTTCTTTGGCGACTATCAGGATGTGCCGCTACAGCGCCGGGTCGCCAACAGCTTTATGCTGCTGCCGGGCGGTATCCAGCTCTACTACGGCGACGAGTCCGGCCGGGGGCTCGCCAAGGATGGCGGGGTGTTCGATCAGGCGCTGCGCTCGGACATGAACTGGCAGGAGCTGGCCAGCGGAGACAAGGCTGAGCTAGTCAAGCACTGGCAGCAACTGGGCCAGTTCCGCGCCGCCCATCCGGCTATTGCGGCAGGCAGTCACCAGAAACTCTCGGATGCACCCTACGCCTTCGTGCGGGAGAAGGGGGATGACAAGGTGGTGGTGGTCTTTGCCGGTCGGCAGAAGTAACTCTTGAGCCACATTCACCAGCAACAGAGAGGGGAGCCACTGGCTCCCCTCTCTCGTTTATCTATCTGCCAAGGCTCACTGTGACTGGCGCGCCGCCACCGGCCACTGCAACCGCGCCTTGAGCAGGGTCTCCTGCCACAGAGGCCAAGAGAGCAGCGCCTGCTGATAGGCTCCGGCCTGACCGGGCAACAGGATGCCGTAGCTGGCCAGCCGATAGGCCATCACCGCATAGAAGGCATCGACAATGCCCGCCTCGCCAAAGTAGAAGGGGCCCCGCGCCTGCGACCAGATCTCCTGCAAACGGGCCAGCTCACCGACCGCCTCCACCGGGGGATCGATACGGGTTGGCGCCCCAAGAAAGAAGGGGAGCAGAGAACGGATCTGCCGAAATCCGGCGTGCAGCTCGGCGCAGAGGCTGCGAGCCAGTGCCCGCTCGGCCAGCGAAACGGGATAGAGCTGACGGTCGGGACAGAGCTCGTGAACATATTCGGCGATGGCCAGCGAGTCGTGAACCCGCACGCCATCGTGTTCGAGCCAAGGCACCAGACCGGCCGGTGCCAGCCGCTTGAGCCGCGCCAGCGACTTGGCATCTTCCAGATCGAACACCTGCTCCTGCCACATCAACCCGCTCATGGCGAGCACCAGTGCCGCCCGCATAGCCCAGGTGGAGCCGGTGCCCACCGCCAATACCAAGGATCCCATCTGTTGCCTCCTGCATGAGTTGCCTGCGACCGGCCTGCCTGCCCTTGATGGCAAAACATCCGATGGTCGCTTCACATTTGCGCACCGGCGGGTTTGACCCTCTTGGTGAGCGATGCTAGTTTGATTTTTCAAAACAATCAGTTAGCAACAATGTGAGCCATTAACCGAAATATGGACAGCCAATTTACCATCGTCATCGCAGATGACCACCCCCTGTTTCGGGGCGCCCTTTACCAAGCGGTGCACATGGCCATCAACGACGCTCAATTGCTGGAAGCGGACTCCATCGACAGCCTGACCAGCCTGCTCGGCGAGCACCCCGAAGTTGACCTGTTGCTGCTCGATCTCAAGATGCCGGGGGCCAATGGCTTCGAGGGGCTGGCCCACCTGCGCGGCCAATATCCCGACCTGCCCATAGTGGTGGTCTCCGCCTCGGAAGATGCGGCCATCATCCAGCAGGTTCTGCGGCTCGGGGCGCTCGGCTTCATTCCCAAATCGGTGCCGATGAAGGAGCTGGTCAACGCCCTCAATACGGTGATCGGGGGGGATAACTGGGTGCCGGAAGGCATCTCGCTCCATCCCGAATCGGAAGATGGCCCCGATTTCGCCAGCAAGCTGGCCAGCCTCACCCCCCAGCAATACAAGGTGCTGATCATGCTGCGCGATGGCAGCCTCAACAAACAGATCGCCTGGGAGCTCAACGTCTCCGAGGCCACCATCAAGGCCCATATCACCGCCATCTTCAGAAAACTGGGCGTCAAGAACCGCACTCAGGCAGTCATCGCCCTGCAACAGCTCGATATCAAGGAGAGCTGAAACCCGCGCGCAGTGACACGCACGAGACGACATAGCCAGCCATGCTGGCTATTTGTTGCTCGACAATTAGCACGATCGTACTTTATGCTGCCAGCGCCAACGAGGAGAGAGTGATGAGCAAGGGGCGCCTGACCCGGGAAAACATTTTGCAGACTGCCTTTGAGCAGGCGAGCCAGCAAGGGCTGGAGAGCCTGACCATAGGCTCGCTGGCCAGCGCCTGCGAAATGTCGAAAAGCGGCCTGTTTGCCCACTTTCAATCCCGCGACAATCTGCAGATCTCCGTGCTGGAGTACGCCGCCGAAGTGTTTCGGCTGCGGGTGATCCAGCCGGTACGCCAGCAGGAGCACCAGAGCCAGCATGACAAGCTGATCGCCCTGCTGCGTGCCTGGCAGGCGTGGAACCACTGCTTCGCCGGACGCTGCATGTTCCTCGACGCCTGGACCTCGGCGCAGGATGGCCATGAGCAAAAGAGCCTGGTGCAGCAAGCTGCCCGGCAACTGGTGCGCTTCTGGCTCGACTATCTGGCCCGTCAGGTAATGCAAGGTCAGGCCGCAGGCGAGTGGCGACGGGAGATGGATCCCTGGCGCGCCGTTTACCGTCTCTATGGCCTCTATCTGGCGGATCAGGTGTTCAACGATCTCGAACTGTGTCAGGATCCGGCCCGCCACTTCTGGCCCGAGGTGGACGCTCTGCTGAGCAGCTGGCGCTGATGTTTTGGCATCCGTTCAACACTAATTTTTAAAAACCGACAAAAAAGCACGACCGTTCGCACATAAAAACCACAGGATGACCATGAGCAGCAAGATCTACTTCAACACCAGCCGCTTCAGCCCGAGCAAATGGCTGCTGGGGATAGGCACCCGGTTGCACCACAGACTCGCCCCCACCCATGCCAAGCGTACCGCTAGCAAGTTGCTGCTCACCCCCCAGCGCAACCAGCGGGGTGGCCACGAACCTGCCGGTCTGGTGAAGCAGGCCGTCCATACCAGCGAAGGGGTATTGATGAGCTATCGGCTCGGTCAGGGGCCGCTGTGGCTGCTGATGCACGGCTGGTCCGGCAGCGCCAGCCAGTTCTACCCACTGATGAGCCATATCGCCGCGCAGGGTTTCACCGCCATTGCCTACGATCATCCGGCCCACGGCCAGAGCGCAGGCAACACTGGCCACCTGCCCCGCTTCGTACGCGCCTTCGACGAGCTGGCGACCAAGCTGGCCAGCGAAGCAGGCCCGCTGCACGGCGTCATCGCCCATAGCATGGGAGGCGCCGTCACTCTCTCCAGCCGTCAGCCGGGTATCGATACCCTGCCGCTGCTGTTGATTTCACCGGTGCTCGACTATGTGCCCCAGCTCTACGGCATGGTGGCGCGCTCCGGCTACTCCATCCGGTTGTTTGATGCGGTGGTCAAGGAGATTGAGCAAGAGTACCAGCACCCCTTGAGCACGGTCGATCCGCTGGGTCGCCTCGCCAGTCGCAGCGGCGCGGCGATGATAGTGCACGACGAGGAGGACAGATTTGCCCCGCACGGCGATTCCTTGCGGGCCAGTCAGGATGGTCATACCCGGCTGGTGAGCACCCGGGGTCTGGGCCACGGTCGCATCCTCGCCAGCGCCCCGGTATTCGCCGCCTTCGATCAGCTGGCTCGGCCGGAAAATCCTCACCGCGCCCTTTGACATGGGGCCATGAAAAAACGGGCGAGCGCCCGTTTTTATATTTGATACAGCGCTTTATAGTTAACTTGTCAGTGGGAACATTCTTGTCAGAACACGATAAGGCGCCAGCATATGGCCAGACCCAATACAGCGTTGTTGCTCACCGGTGGCGGTGCTCGCGCCGCCTATCAGGTCGGCGCTCTCAAGGCGATTGCGGAGCTCTACCCGCGCAATCTCGGCATCCCTTTTCCCATCCTGTGTGGCACCTCGGCGGGGGCCATCAACGTCACCGCGCTCGCCTGCTACGCCTCCTGCTTCCATCTGGGGGTGCGCAAGCTGGAGTGGGTCTGGCGCCGCTTCGAGACCCACCACATCTTCGATTTTCACCCGGGGCGCCTGCTGTGGCGGTTGATGTACGAAGGGTCGGCGGGGCTGATCAATCCCCACACCAACCACGCCTTTCACCTCTTTGACAACGCGCCGCTGCACCGCCTGCTGGATCAGCTCATCGACTATCACCGCATCGATGACAACATCCTCTACGGCAGTCTGGAGGCGCTGGCCATCACGGCGTCGGATTACGATGACGGCCTCTCCACCACCTTCTTTCAGGGGCGGGCCGACCACCATCCGTGGGAGCGGGCCAGACGGCGCGGGGTGCGCACCGTGCTTACATCTGAGCATCTGCTCGCCTCCTCGGCGTTGCCCTTTGTCTTTCCGGCCACCCGGATCGGCGAGAAATTCTACGGCGACGGTTCCATCCACCAGCTGAGCCCGCTCAGCCCCGCCATCCATCTGGGGGCGGAGCGGATCCTGCTGATCACCCTGGATCCGCCTGAGCACTCGGCGCCGACCCATCACCACGGCCATCTCACCAGCTCCAATATCGCCAGCCATCTGCTCGATACCGTCTTTACCGACACTCTCAACTCCGATCTGGAGCGGCTGTGGCGCATCAACCAGACTCTGGATCTTATCCCTGAGCGGGAACGCAATCGCCTCAAGCTGAAACGGGTGGAGACCTGTGTGCTGAAACCGAGTCAGGATCTCGACACCATCGCACTAGCCTACCTGCGCAAACTGCCGCTAAAGTTGCGCCGCCTGTTGCGGGTGCTGGGCGTGAAGGGGGATGAGACCAGCAGTCTGGCCAGCTTTTTGATGTTCTATCCGGGTTATTGTCAGCAGCTGATCAAGCTGGGCTATCAGGACACCCTGAGGGAGCGAGAGCGGGTCGTCGCCTTCCTCGATATCGAAGGGCTACCAAAAGAGCGGGAATAAAGGGCGCGGCCGATGAGTGCGAGGGGATTCAGCGCCCCTCCAGCAAACGCTGCTCCGCCTGCTCCATCGCCACCACGGTACCAAACAGGATCAGCCGATCCCCAGCCGCCAGCACCAGCTCGGGTCTGGGCTCCAGACTCTGATCGCCGCGCTGCACCTCCTTGATCCGCACCTCATCGAGCGGCAGCTCGCGCACTTCATGGCCCACCGCCCACGCCTGATCGTGCAGCAACAGGGGATGGAGGCGTTCAAGCAGCTGATCTGCCTCCAGATTGCTGGCACTCTGATCCCCCCAGTAGAAGCCGTGCAGGAAGCGATACTGGCTGCTGCGCTCCAGCTCCATCCGACGGATCACCCGACCGATGGGGATATCGCAGTTGAGCAGCAGGTGGGAGACCAGCATCAGGGCACCCTCTTGGGATTCGGGAATCACCTCGAAAGCCCCCGCCTGCTTGTACTGCTCCAGAAAGCTGTCATCCCGGGTGCGCACCAGCACCTTGAGATCCCCCGCCAGTTCGCGGATCAGTGCCAGCATCGCCTCAACCCGCTTGCGGTCATCGAAGGTGATGATCACCAGCCGTGCCCGCAACAGACCGGCGGCCAGCAGAATATCGCGGCGACTGGCATCGCCGAAGGCCACCTGCTCCCCTGCCAGCTTGGCCTCGCTCACCCGCTCGGGGTCGAGGTCTAGGGCTAGGAAGGGGATCTCCTCGATCTTGAGAAAGCGGGCACAGGTCTGCCCCGCCCGGCCAAACCCGGCAATGATGACGTGCTGGTTTTTGCTCAGGCCCGACTGGGCGACTTCGGAGCGGGTCAGCAGCGCCGGGTCGGTCAGGCTACGGGCCAGCGAATGGGCCTGGGTCACCAGCCAGGGGGTCATGGCGATGGAGATGATGCCGATGCCGATCAGCAGGGAGACCAGTTGCTGATCCAGCAAGCCGTGGTGCAGTGCCAGCGCCAGCAACACGAAGCCGAACTCCCCCACCTGACTGAGCATGATGCCGGCGGCCATGCTGTCGCGCTTTCGCTCCCCCATCAGCCGCCCGGCCAGCAGCACCAGTAGGGATTTGCACAGCACCAGCAACACCACGCAGATCAGTACCTGCCACCATGCCCGCGCCACCAGCTCCCACTCCATGGCCATGCCGATGGTGATAAAGAAGAGCCCCATCAGCACATCGCGAAAGGGCTTGATGTCTACCTCAAGCTGATGACGGTAGTGGGACTCCCCCAGCATCATCCCCGCCAGAAACGCCCCCAGCGCCATCGACAACCCCAGCGAATGGGTCATGTAGGCAGCCAGCAGCGCCACCAGCAGGGCGCTCAGCACGAACAGCTCGTCAGAGCGGGCCCGCGCCACCTCGTGAAACAGCAGCGGCAGCAACCACTTGCCCACCGCCAGCAGAGTGAAGAGGGCAAACAGCCCCTTGAGGGTGGCCCAGGCGATCTCGGCGGCCAGGGCGCTCCCCTGCACTTCCGGCTGGGCGAGGATGGGGATCATCACCAGCAGGGGCACCACCGCCAGATCCTGAAACAGCAGCACGCTCACCCCCAGCTGGGCACGGCGGGTGTGGAGCTGCTTCTGCTCGCCGAGCTGCTTGATCACCACCGCCGTTGAGGAGAGTGCCAACGTTCCCGCCACCACCAGCGACTGGGCCAGACCCAGCCCCCACCACCAGCCGATGGCGAAAAAGAGCAGTGACGTGAGCAGCACCTGCAACATCCCGACCCCCAGCACCAACCGGCGCATCGCCAGCAGTTTCGGCAGGGAGAACTCCAGCCCCAGCGAGAACATCAAAAAGACGATCCCCAGCTCGGCAATGGTCTGCATGATCGACTGGCCGGTGATCACCGCCAGCCCGTGGGGGCCGAGCAAGACGCCGGCAATCAGGTAGGCGAGGATCACCGGCAAGCCGAGGCGCCGGAAAGTTGCCACCAGCAGGACGGCGGCGAACAGCAGGATCAACAGGTCGGTGTACAAATTTTCCTCTCCTTTTATCGACTTAAGCTTAGTCAGCCGATCTGGCGGGCAGGAAAGATATATTGGGCATGCCAATTGCAGGGAGGAGACAGTAGTCAGGTGTTACAGGTGGAAGACCATGGAAAATACGTCGTCACTTAATGGCTTTAGCCATGGCATCGAGCAGTGGGTTCGCCAGATGGAACGGCTCACGCCGTTGCCCAGCGTTGAACGCAACCAGTTGCTCGAGCAGTTGTTGGGGCAGAGCGATCTCGGCGGTCTGCTGACAACTTTTGCCGATCGTGCGGCAAGAATTGTCAGGATCCACGGTCTCTACCTCGATTGTGGCCAGCCCCATGTGCTGATCCAGCACCCGCCGCTGGCCACCCTCAACCTGCACAACTATCCGTTCGAGCTGCGCGGCCAGCACGGCCAGCTGCTCGGCCAGCTCCACTACGAGCTGGAACATCCGCTGAGCGGCAGCCAGCAACGGGTACTGATGCAATACCATCAGCTGCTCTGCCTGCTGCTACCCCTCTATCTGCGGCTGGAAAAACTGGATCAGCTGGTCAGGCTCGATCACCTGACCGGCCTTGGCAACCGCTCCTACTTTGACGAGGCTATCGGTCGCGCCATCGAGCAGCACAGCCGCGAGCCCCACGGTCTGGTGCTGGTGCTGCTGGATCTCGATCGCTTCAAGCAGATCAATGACACCTGGGGTCATCCGGTGGGGGATCTGGTGCTGAGCCGCTTCGCCCAGCTGCTCAAGGGGTGCATCCGCAGTACGGATCAAGCCTTCCGGCTCGGGGGAGATGAATTTGCCCTGCTGCTGCAACCGGCCGAACCCGAGGCGTGGCGCCCGGTCTGGCTGCGACTGCAGCACATGTTGATGACCAACAAGGAGCTCAGCACCTTCTCGGTCGGATGCAGCCTTGGCGCCGCCAGCTGGCAATCCGGGGTCGATGTGCCGAGCCTCTACGAGGCGGCCGACAGTCACCTCTACGCCCGCAAGAAAGCAGGCAAGGCCAGCCCTAACGAATAATCGCGAACTCTTCTTTGCTCCGGCACATGCGCGCCATGTGACCGGAGCTTCTTTTTTTGGGGCTAATCCCCCCTCACACCGAGATCACCTCAGGCAAGATCCTGCTCGGGCAAAACCGGAGCTGCGCCGCCCCCCTGCCAGTGGCAGACCAGCCCGGCCCCCTGTGCCATAAAACCGTCGCAGACAAAGAGCCCCACCACCGCCGCCACCTGTTCGCCATAGTAGAGGATGGGGATGCGCCCCCGCTGCCACGAAGGCACGCCATACTCCTGCAGCAGCTTCTTCATCCGCCGACTACCGCTTCGCCCCACCGGTTTGAGGGGGATCCCGGGCGCTACCTGAAAACGCACCGAGAGCGGCTCGTCCGTTCGGGGGGAGCGCAGCCGATCCTCGCCGTGCTCCGCCATGCGCACCACCAGCTCGCCCAACCCGTCCGGCAGGGTCAGCGGCTCACCCACGGTCAACGGCAATACCTGATGGCAAGGTTGCAGATCAGGGCTCACCAGATAGAGCCGCTCCTGAAAACGGCGGCAGCTCTGGCGCCCCCAGTTGAGCTGGGGATTGGCATCGCCGCGCGCCAGCGCGACCTCCTGCCAGAGCCTGGCAAGCTGCTCACGGGATGGCATCTCCCCCCCCTGACGGCGGATCCAGTAGCGCAGCAGGTTGTTGCGCCGGGTCGGTGAGAGGGCGTGCAGCGGGCCGATATGGAGCGCCTCCCCCTCACCCGCCAGCTGCCAGTCGCTCTCGGCCAGCTCATCCAGCAGCGCCTCCTGCTCGGCGCACAGGGCCATGCTGCGCGCAGCGGTCTGGGCCATGGCGGGCCAGCGCGCCTTGAGCTGGGGGATAAGCGTCTGGCGCAAAAAGTTGCGGTCATAGCTCACGTCCTGATTGCTCTCATCCTCCACCCAGCCAAAGGGGAGGCTCGCCGCCGCCTCGGCCAGCTCGGCACGACTCATATCGAGCAGCGGCCGCAGCAGCAGACCGCCAGCAAAGGGCTGGCTTGGCAGGATCCCCGCCAGGCCACGCAGACCGGCGCCGCGCTTGAGGGCCAGCAGCAGGGTCTCCAGCTGATCGTCCTGATGGTGGGCGGTGAGCAGCCACTCCCCCTCCCGCATCCGGGCGGTCAGCCGCTGGTAACGGGCGGTGCGGGCCTGCGCCTCCAGACTCTCGCCATTGCCGCGGGCCAGAGTCACTCGCTCGACCAGCAGCTCCACCGCCAATTGCTGACACACGGCTTCACAATGAGCGACCCACTCATCGGCATGGGGACTGAGGCCGTGGTGCACGTGCAGGGCGCGAAGTGGCAGGCCATGCTCGCGAGCATACTGCGCAGCCAGCACCAGCAGCAGGGTGGAGTCGAGGCCACCGCTGAAGGCCACCAGCAGGCGAGTGGAACCTTCCGGTTCTGGCAGAGTCTGACAAAAGCGAGAATAAAGATGAGAAATCATAGGCTTCCCCAAAACGGACCGGCCGATCTTAGCAGAGTCGCGGCTGGCAAGCTGCACTGTGGCGACTCAAGGCTCGTTCGGGAGCATTCATCCTGACGACGCCGCTTGCGCCGGCACGGCAACCCACCCTAGAGTAGAGCTCGCCTGTGCAGACCCGAAAGTCACCAGTTCAAAAGAGGCGCAGGCAGGGAAGCAAACAACCCGATGTGGAATCAATCCCATGAACAACAAGAAAAGCATTCTGGCCGGCCTTATCGGGCTGGCCCTGTTGGCTGGTTGCAGCCAGGCGCCCGAGAGCGCGCCGAAGCACTCTGGACTGGCGCTGGCCAATATGGACACCCAGGTCAAACCCGGCGATGACTTCTTCCGCTACGTCAACGGCAAGTGGCTCGCTACCGCCAAGATCCCCGACGATCGCCCCGCCGACGGCGCCTTCTACATGCTGCGAGACAAATCCCTCGCCGATGTGCGGGTGCTGGTCGAGGGGCTGGCCCATCAGCAGGCCGCCACCGGCACGCCGACCCAGCAGATCCGTGATCTCTACGCTAGTTATCTGGATCAGGCAGGCCGCGACGCCAAGGGGCTCACCCCGCTGGCCCCCGCCCTTGCCGATATCGACCAAATCCGTGATCAGGCGACACTGGCCCGCGCCTTTGCCCAAAGTGGCCGCATGGGCGGCGGCGCACCGTTCGGTATCTGGATCGATGCCGACGCCAAGGCACCGGATCGCTATGCGGTCTACCTCTATCAGGGCGGATTGGGGCTGCCGGATCGCGACTACTACCTCAAGCAGGACCCCGACAGTCAGGCGCTGCGCCAGAAGTACCAGCAACATATCGCCGCCATGCTGAGTCGCCTCGGGGAGTCTGATCCGAGCGGCAAGGCCAAGCGAATTCTGGCCCTCGAAACCCGGCTCGCCACCATCCAGTGGGACAACGTCGCGCTGCGGGATCGGGAGAAGAACTACAACAAACGCCCCGCCAGCGAGCTGGCACGTCTCGCACCTCACCTCGACTGGCAGGCCTATCTCGATGCGGCCGGCATTGCCGCCCAACCGGAGCTCGTCATCGGTCAGCCGACCTATCTGAGCGCGCTGGATCAGGTGATGGCCCAGACCCCCATTGCCGACTGGCAGGCCTACCTCAAGTGGCAACTGCTGACCGACTACGCCCCCTATCTCGACAGCGAGACCGATCGGGCCAACTTCGCCTTCTACGGCACCACGTTGAGCGGCACGCCCAAACAGCGCGCCAGCTGGGAGCGTGGGCTGGGGGTGTTGAACGATCATCTGGGTGAAGCGGTCGGCCAGCTCTATGTGGCCCGCTACTTCCCGCCTGCGGCCAAGGAGCGGATGGAGCAGCTGGTGGAGAACCTGCGCACCGCCTACCGCCAGAGCATTGAAGAGCTCGACTGGATGTCGCCGGAGACCAAGACCCAGGCACTCGAGAAGCTGGCCAAGTTCCGACCCAAGATCGGCTATCCGGACAAGTGGAAGGATTACAGCGCCATCGCCATCAAACCGGACGATCTGGTGGGCAACCTGCAGCGCTCGCAGGCCTTCGAATATGCCGACAATCTGGCTCGCCTCGGCAAGCCGGTCGATCGGGACGAGTGGCACATGTCGCCGCAGACGGTGAACGCCTACTACAACCCGAGCAACAACGAGATTGTCTTCCCGGCGGCCATTTTGCAGCCCCCCTTCTTCGATATGACAGCGGATGACGCAGTCAACTACGGCGCCATCGGCGGGGTGATCGGCCACGAGATGGGCCACGGTTTTGATGATCAGGGGGCCAAATCCGACGGCGACGGCATGATGCGCGACTGGTGGACACCGCAGGATCTCAAGGAGTTCCGCTTCCGCACCAGCCGGCTGGTAGCTCAGTACAACCGCTTCGAACCCATCAACGGCCAGTTCGTCAACGGCCAGTTCACCCTGGGCGAAAACATCGGCGATCTGGGCGGCCTCACCATCGCCCACAAGGCCTACGAGCTGTCGCAGGATGGCAAGGAGGCGCCGGTGCTGGATGGCTTTACCGGCGAGCAGCGCTTCTTCCTCGGCTGGGCGCAGGTGTGGAAAGGGATGTATCGTCCCGAGCTGATGCAGATGCTGCTGCGCTCCGACCCCCACTCGCCGCCCGAGTACCGGGTCAACGGCGTGGTACCGAACATTCCCGCCTTCTACGAGGCATTCAACATCCAGCCGGGGGACAAGCTCTATCTGCCGCCCCAGAAGCGGGTGAAGATCTGGTAACAGCATCACGGCGGGCTCCCCGGGAGCCCGCACTCAAGAGACAGCAAGAGGTTGCAAGATGAACAGAGCATTGATGATGGCAGGGCTGCTGACCCTGCCGCTGGCGGCACAAGCACAAGCCGAAGAGGGATTTAGCAAGCAACTGACCCTCCCCTCCGGGCAGGTGATCCGGGTGGCGCAGGGGGCCGGTGAACCCGCCTCCATCGGCAGCTATGACGTGCGGCTCTATTCGGGCCAGAACGCCCAATTTCCACTGGATGAGTTTCAGGATGGCAAGGTGATGGCCCGCAACGGCTTTATCCGGGAGCTGAAACTGGTCGATTTGAATGGCGACAAACAGCCCGAGCTGGTGGTCATCATCGAGAGCGCTGGCAGCGGCAGCTATCAGGATGCCGATGCCTACACCGTCAGCCCGCAAGGGGAGCTGGAGATCTTCAATCAGGTCAAGGAGCTGGAGCCCAAAGAGGATGTGGTCAAGGCGCTCAAAAGCCCGCAAGACTAAACCATCTCCCCGAATCTGAAATATAAAAAGCCCTGATGATCAGGGCTTTGTTGTTTCTGCTGTTGACGCAAATAGCCTAGAGGCGGGTCGCCCGAATGGAGACCTGCGGCAGCGCCATCTCGTGCTGGGCCGCCACCAGTTGCAGCTCGTAGGCCCCCGCCAGCCAGGTACGAGCCAGCACCGCATCCACGCTGGCGTTGGTAAGTTCGAACGCCGCTACCGGGGTACAACCGGCCAGCAGATTGGCCAGCATGGTGGCGCTCAGCAGATCCCCCACCCCGATGGGGTGGCGAGCAAAAGGGTAGAGCGGGCGGGATAGATGAAAATCCCCCTCCTCGCACACCAGCAGCATTTCGAAGCGGTCCATGGCAAAGCCGGCCTTGCCCAGATGTTTGACCATCACCAGCTTGACCCCTTGCGCGCGC
The DNA here is from genome assembly GCF_040908355.1 of Aeromonas sp. R2-2. Lineage (NCBI taxonomy): Bacteria > Pseudomonadati > Pseudomonadota > Gammaproteobacteria > Aeromonadales > Aeromonadaceae > Aeromonas > Aeromonas sp. R2-2. The sequence continues at coordinate 31,920 of NZ_JBFODQ010000038.1, forward strand.
AACTGCTGGCACGCCTCGATGGCCTCCGGCACATTGCGGATATCGCGGCCGGTGAGCTGTTCCAGCTCCAGCAGATTGGGGGCCAGCATATCGGCACAGGCCAGTGCCCGGTTTTTCAGAAAATCGGCGACGCCGGGTGCCACTATGCACCCCTTGTCGGGATGACCCATCACGGGGTCACAAAAGTAGAGGGCGGCCGGATTGAGCGCCTTGAGCCGGGCCACAGCAGCCAGGATCTCCTCCCCCTGTTCGGCCGAGCCGAGGTAGCCGCTCAAGATCGCATCGCACTCGGCCAGCACGCCGATCTCCGCCAGGCCGTTTACCAGCTGACGGATATGACCGCCGGGCATCACCATCCCCTGCCAGCCTTCGCGGTATTGGGTGTGGTTGGAGAACTGCACCGTGTTCATCGGCCACACCTCGATCCCGAGGCGACGCATGGGAAAAACGGCGGCGCTGTTGCCGGCACAGCCAAAGACTACGTGGGATTGAATGGAGAGCACTCGCTTCATGATTGGCGACTCACGCAATAAGAACAGGAATTCCGGAGGGAAAAACGGGCCTTGCGGCCCGTTGTTGTCACTTTCGACTGTTGTCACTGTCGATTAACGCAGCACCTTGACGGTGTAGCTGCCATCGGCCTGACGATAGAGGCCGTGGATGTCGGTCTCGAAACCCGGGTAGTGGGCACCGATCTCGCACAGCATCTCGAGGAACTCGAGCACCGGCAGAGAATCCTGGGTCACCATCTCGCCCGGCAGTACCAACGGAACTCCCGGCGGGTACGGCAGGATCATGTTGGCGCTGATGCGGTCAACCATGTCACGCAACGGCACCTCTTCCAGATTGCCCGCCAGCTCTTGCTGCCATGCAGCATGCGGGGTCATCTTCATCTCCGGCAGCACATCGAACGCCTTGAACATCAGCTCCGGCAGACGGTACTTGCAGGTCAGATCGTGGATGCTCTGGGCCAACTCCTGAATGCGCATCCCTTCGTAGAAGCTCGGGTCTTCACGATAGAGGCTCGGCAGGATGTTCTTGATGGTCAGGTTCAGGTCATAACCACGCTTGAACTCGGTCAGGGCGCGCAGCAGTTGCATCGCCTTGGACTGATCGATACCGATGGAGAAGAGGAACAGCATGTTGTAAGGGCCGGTCTTCTCGACCACGATGCCGCGCTCGTCCAGGAACTTGGAGACCAGAGAGGCAGGGATGCCCTTCTCCAGCAGCTGGCCGTCACGGCCCATACCCGGAGTCAGCAGGGTAACCTTGATCGGATCCAGGTACATGTGGTTGTCATCGATGTCCTTGAAGCCGTGCCAGTCATCTTTCGGATCCAGCTTCCAGCACTCGACGGTGTCGATGTTGTCCGGCTGCCATACGTCGAAGAACCAGCCTTCGCTCTGATCACGCAGACGCTTGATCTCTTTGCGGAAGGAGATGGCGCGATCGATGGAGTCCTTGATCAGACGCTTGCCGGTGTTGCCACGCATCATGGCAGCGGAGATCTCGGTCGATGCCACGATGCCGTACTGCGGCGAGGTGGAGGTGTGCATCATGAAGGCTTCGTTGAAGGTCTCTTCCTCCACGTCACCCTTGATGTGGATCATCGACGCCTGGGAGAAGGCCGCCAGCAGCTTGTGGGTGGACTGGGTTTCGTAGAACACCTTGCCCGGCATGGCTTCGCCGCTCATGCCGCACTTGCCTTCATAGATCGGGCTGAAGTTGGTGTAAGGCACCCAGGCACTGTCGAAGTGGATGTAAGGAGTGTCCAGCGCTTCCTTGATGAAGCCGGTGTTGTAGAGCAGGCCATCATAGGTAGAGTTGGTGACGACGGCGTAACGGGGAGCCTGGGCACCCGGTGTCGCGGCAACCTTGGCAGCGATGGTGTCACGGCTGAATTCGCTCTGCGGGATACCACCCAGAATGCCGTAGGCGTTGCGGGTCGGACGGAAGTAGATCGGCGTCACGTCGTTCATCATCATCAGGTGAGTGAGCGACTTGTGGCAGTTACGGTCAACCAGCACTGTGCTGCCGGCCGGCGCGGAGTACATGCCGACGATCTTGTTGGCAGTGGAGGTGCCGTTGGTAACGATATAGGAGCGATCGGCGTTGAAGGTACGGGCGATGTACTCTTCGGCTTCCTTGTGCGGACCTGAGTGATCCAGCAGGGAGCCCAGCTCCGGCATGGAGATGGAGACGTCAGCCTTGAACGCATTCGGGCCATAGAAGTCATAGAAGATGCTGCCGGCCGGGCTCATCTGGAAGGCGGTACCGCCCATGTGACCCGGAGTACAGAAGGTGTATTTACCCTCTTCCACGTACTTGAACAGCGCCTTGGTGAAGGGCGGCAGGATGGCGTCCTGATACTCCTGAGTGGCCTGACCCATCTTGAGGGCGATATCGTCGGCCATGCCGAGACGGTACTCGAAGAAGTGCACGTTCAGACGCAGGTCGGTCAGGTGAATATCCAGAGTGGACTGGTCGTTGGCGAAGGCGAAGATCGGCAGCTTCTCGTTGCGATCGTGGATCTCCTTGCACAGACCCAGAGAGTATTTGTCCCAGTCGAAGATGGCACCGCAGACGCGGGGGTTCTTCTCGATCAGTTTCAGCAGATCGGCCACATCGACCGGATAGACAACCTCGAAACCCTTGCGCTCGAGGGAGGCTTGCAGCTGGCGAATGGGTTCTTCTTTAAAGAAAACGCCCAGGTGGTTGAGGATGGCAATGATATTCATCGTAATGCTCCACACGTAAAGGGGCGCTCTCCATCAGGGATGGTGAGTGAAGAGCGCTCGGAAGATAAAAGGGGGAATTAGTTGCTGGGTTGCTCGTTGAGCAGGGCGTCGTGCTGACGCAGACCCTGTTTTTTGGCGTAGAACATCAGGATGATGAGCGACACCACGAAGGTAGCGGTGAGGTTGGAACCCTTGGCCCCCATCAGAGCTACCAGACAGAAGACGCAGGCCACACCGGAGAAGATCATCGCGCCAATACTGCGGGAGGTCATGCCCTCGAAGCGAATGAGGTTAATGCTGGAGTAGAAGTAGGGCAGCATGGTCAGCAGCACCGCATCGGTAGTCAGCACGTTGAAGAGATCGGCAGCGTGAGCGGACTGGGAGGTGAAGGCGGTCAGGCCAACCATCAGGGCAGTCATCTTCAGGGAGCCGAGGATCAGCCCCTTCTTGGCCACGCCATTCTTGTCCACTTCACCGTAGATTTTCGGGAAGTTGCCGTCGTTGGCGGCACGCTTGCCCGCTTCGCCCACCAGCATCATCCAGGAGCCCAGCGAGGTGAAGCAGGCCAGGGCGGTGAAGGCAGAGACGAACGGCGCAGACCAGCTACCGAAGATGGCGGAAGAGGCCATGGCAAACGGGGCGCCGGAGGCAGCCACTTCACCGGCCGGGAACATGCCGCTGATCACCTGGGTAGAGAGGATGTAGATAACACCCGCGATACCGGTACCCAGCATGGTAGCGAGCGGTACGGTACGCTTGGGGTTCTTCACCATGCCGGAAGAGACGGCGGCAGATTCAACACCGACGAAGGACCAGAGGCAGATCAGCACGGCGCTGATGACCGCATGCAGGTCGCTGCCACTGGTGGTGTTCCAGTTCTGGCTGTAGACGGTGGCATCAAAATGACCCCAGCCCATCACCGCAGTACCGACCACTGGCAACAGGATCAGCACCAGACCCAGAGTACAGAGTCGGCTCACCCAGCTACCACCAAGCAGGTTGACGAAGGTGAAGATCCAGACGGCAGCGATGGTGGCTGCAGCGGCCGGGATCGGGCTGTTGAGAATGGGGAAGAAGACCGAGAGGTAGGAGACACCGGTAATGGCGATGGCCAGGTTACCGATCCAGTTGGCGTGGTAATAAAGCACACCGGTCTGGAAACCGAACACCGGAGAGATCTCACCAGCGTAAGCAATGGGGCCACCCTCTTGCGGGTTCTTGGTCGCAAGGCGGGCGAAGACGAAGGCGAGGCCCATGGCGCCTACCAGACAGATTGCCCAGCTAAAGACAGAGATGGAGCCGATGGTGGCCAGTGCCGAAGGCAGCAGCGCAATACCACTCCCCATCATGTTGCCGGCCACCACACCTGTACAGGCGATAAGGCCAATCTTCTTGCTCGTATCTAGGGACATAAGATCTCCGGTTCTATAAAAGGTCGGGTCGTCACATACACATTTGGCGGAACGCCCCGCCAAAGAATGGGCACAGACTAGGCCTCTCGTCCCCGGAAAACATAAAGACCAGCTAACGGATAAAAATATGAGACAACTTTTTTCGCCGCTTCGTCGCTTTCGCTAAAAACCATTTAAAAACAGTAAATTGACATCAAGCCATACCGTCATCTTGATAAAACCTTGATATCCGGCCACCCCGTTTTTGCCCCTTGATAACCCCCTTATCTCGCCGCCTTGATATTTTTGGCCAGATAAACCCTGGATAAAGCAGCTCCCAATGCGCCAACTCCCCTTGTAACCATCCGAACGCCCAGCTGACCATCACCCTGAGTGGCCGCTCACCTCCTGCTTTCCCCTTCGCTCGGCTCATCACAATCCAAACTCAGAGGTAAAGCACAACGGCGATAACCGGTAAGCAATGAGAAATGGGTCGAGACAGACAGCTTATCCCGCCGCCAACAATGAGCAGATGTCACAAGCTGCGTGCGCGGCGTGAAGCTGAACAAACGCGAGTGCAGCGAATGCCGCGGGCAAGACAAAGGCAGATAGTGGGGAGCAGCGGGGGATAAATCGGGCCGCACCAGAGCGACTATCCCCGGTGGAAACAGGCAGGATTGAGACAAGCAGAAACAGCACAGGCCGCCCGAAGGCAGCCTGTGGATGGGGTCGGCAACCGCGCCGACCGGGGGAAAACCAACACTGCGGAGTTAGAAGAGCTTCACCTTGCTCTGGCCCAGCGCATTGAACAGGGCCGGGGTGAGGCTCTCCATATTGCTGTAGAAACCGAGCTGCTGGCAGAGCAGATAGGTCTGCTCGGTCGCCTCCATCAGGAAGGCCTGACTGTAGGCATCCCCCGCCGCCTCGGGACGACCGTCCAGCTCCGCCAGCTTGCCCTGCAGTATGTAGTAGAGCACCGAGCGGCCGCGACTCGCCGCCTTCTCCAGCAGATAGTTGGCCTGCTGTTGCTGGCCGTTGAGGATCGCCTGCAGGGTCAACGCCTCCCACACCCGAGCAGGCAGGGCGCCACTGTTTTGCACCACGCTGGCGAGATGGGTGCCAATCCCCTGCAGCCGCTCGCTCTCGGATTTGCCCGCCAGGGTCGCCAGCGCCTCGCCCGCCAGATAGCGCTCCGCCAGCAGCAGCGGCTGATCCGGATGGGCAATCAGCGCCTGCTCCAGCAGATCGATGCCGCGCTTGAGGGCGACCGGATCCCGGCTGTTGATGTAGTACTGCGCCTCCATCATCGCCATCAGGGAGGCATCATCGGTCGGCCAGCCCATCCCCGGCTCGGCATCGGGTTGGTCGAGGGCGCGCAGCAGATCCTGGCTGCTCGCCTGCAACACGCCGTGCACACTGTGGCGACTGAGCTGGTACTGATGGCTGAACAGCACCCGGTTGGTATTGATATTGCGATACTCCAGATCGAGATAGGTGCCACGGGGCTGGCGGGTGACCCGTACACTCAGCTCCTTGCCGGGCATGATGCCCCCCATCAGAGTGGTGGCACCATACTGCACCCGCAGCGGCGTAGCCACCGCCACCTCCCCCATCAGGGCGCGGGTAATGCCATCGGCGAGGCGCACGTTCTCGTTGTTGTCATCCATACCGGAGTGGAAGCGGAACACCAGCAGATTGGGATCCAGCATGGCATGCACCTGGGGGCTGGTGTGCTGGTAGCTGAGCATGCTGACAATGGCGATCAGCACGATGGCAACGAAGATATCGAAACTCACCATCTTCCAGCGGCTGCGGGCATCCTTGGCATGGGTGGAGATGGCGCGGGTCAGGGGCCCGGCGGGAAAAGGGGCGACATTGGGCTGTGCATCATCATCCTGCTCAGCCGCAGGCGGGCTCAGATCGGAGAGCGTCGGGTTGTCTGAGAGAGCGGTATTGACCGCGGGCTGCTCGTCCGCCATCACCACAGAAACCACCTGCAGCGGCCTTACCGGTGCCACCAGCTTGTAGCCGCGCTTGGGCACGGTGACGATATAGTCGGTCGCATCGGTGCGACCATCTTTGAGGATCTTGCGCAGTTCGAAGATGGACTGAGTCACCACCTGATCGGTCACCTCGGCGCCATCCCACACCTCGTTGATCAAGGCATCGCGGCCAAACACCGTGCCGGCATTATGGGCCAGAAACCGCAACAGGTTGACCAGTCTGGGTTCGAGGTAGACCTCGCGGTCGAGGCGACACAACATGTTGTCGTCAACGCTCAGGGTCCAGTCGTGGATCTCAAAAACCGATTCGCTCATGATTCACTCGCTGCAGATGGTGACAATGCACGATGAGAGAGACGCAAAACCCGGGCTGACTGAACGGAACAAGGCGCTATCACCACAGGTGACAGATAAAAAGAGAACCGAAGCAATCACATCTCTGAGAGTCAGTCTGGCCAGGCCATCCTGTTTACGTCTGAAGGGCATCCTTGCGGGCATTCCGACCACCGGGATCGGAAGGGATCACTTTAAGCAAAACGGGAGCTGGATCCCACTTTTTTTGGCTATAAATCGCCGTTGAGTTGATCCGACACCGCACTTTTCGGCAAATAGCGTGCCAACTAGTATTCATATGAACATCCCATATGCCGTAATCAAAAAGCCCTGAACATCAGGGCTTTCTCATTTCTTCGACCATCGGGGAGACGTTACTTCGCTACCGGAAGCGCATCCTGCTGACGACTGCGGCGCAGATGACGCCGCCACAACGAGAAGCCGCCGTAGCCAAGACTCAGCACCACCGCATAGAGCACCTGAGTGGCGAGCGCCACCAGCACCAGAGCGCAGAGCAGCACGCTTATCCCCGCCAGCCCCTTGCCCACCCCACCTAGCAGGCGCCAGCCCGCCGCCATGCAGAGCAGGTAGACCAGCACGAAATTGCCGTTGGCGTAGCGGATCAGCTCATCGAGCGGCAGTCGCAGCCAGATGATGAGGGTGATACAGAGCAGACAGATGGCGAGCACCAGACCGAGCGCCCGCAGCGGCGCGCCGCGCGCGGTGAGCACAGCCAGCGAGGGGGGCAGCTTGCCTTCCCGCGCCATGCTCCAGATCAGCCGTGCAAAGCCCTGAATATAGATGTTGATGCTGGCAAAGCAGGAGAGGTAGCCGAGCACCGCCACCAGCCACTTGGCGGTGGGGCCGAACAGCAGCGCCAGCAGGGAGGGGATGGCGGTGGCGTTTTTCGCCTCATCGCCGTAGAGGCCATATTTGAGCACCACCAGCGAGTGCACCCAGTAGATAAGCCCCGCCAGCAGTACCCCGCCGAGCAGGGCAATGGGGTAGTCCCGCTGTGGCCGTTTGAACTCCTCCCCCATATGGGCGAAGGCTTCCAGCCCGACGAAACACCAGAACATCACCGCCAGCGCGGTAGCCATAGGGGGCCACTCATCCGCGCTCGGCAGCGGCCGGGCCGCATCGCGCCAGCTCACCTCCCCCTTGAACCAGATAAGCAGGGTGAGCCCCAAAATGGCGAGCGCGATCAGCAACTGCAGGTTGCCGGAGGAGCGCGCCCCGCGCAGCCCCAGCAGAAAGACCCCGAGCAGGGTGAGCAGCTGGATGGCCCAGAGGGTCCACTCCCCCATCTCGAACAGGGCGTGCCAGAAGCCGGCGGCAATCATCAGGGCGGCAGGCAGGCCCACCGGCAGCACAGCCAGAAACAGGAAGGCGGAGAAGCGCTCGGCGCCGTTGCCAAAGGCAAGGCCAATCAGGTGCGGCGCGCCGCCCGCATGGGGATAGCGACGGCCGAGGCGAGCGAAGGTAAAGGCGATGGGCAGCACCAGCGCAATCAGCAGCAACCAGGCCCAGAGCGAGGCCCCACCCGCCAGCGAGGCTGCGGTCGCCGGTACCACGAAGATCCCGGTGCCGAGCAGCGAGGTGGCGAGCAGCCCCATCCCCTGCCAGAGCCCGAGATCCTTTTTCAACCCAGACATATCCTTTTGTCCTGACTAAAAAAACATCCCGCCATGTTAGGCCTGCCCCGCTCCTTTGTTAAGCACGGTAGCGAGAATATGCAGCCTTTTATTCAGGCTCGGGCTCAGCTTGCAGGGATTCGGCCAGAAAATCCCCCAGCAGGGTGATCTTGAGCACCTGCCGCCGCGCCGCCGGATAGATGAAGTAGAGGGTCTTGGCCGGGCTCTGATAGCGGCCAAGCAGCGGCAGCAGACGCCCCGCGGCGATATGGTCATGCACCTGTTCGGCTGGCTGCAAGGTGATGCCAGCCCCCGAGAGCGCAGCCGTCAACAAGGCTGGCCAGTGATTGATGCGCAGGCGCGAGGCAACCCGCACCTCCTCGCTCTGACCATCCTCGCCGACAAATTGCCAGCGCTCATGCTCCCCCCAGTTGCCGTGCAGGCACTGGTGGCGGGCGAGATCGGCCGGATGACGGGGCACGCCGTGGCGATTGAGGTAGTCGGGCGCCGCGCAGAGGCGGTAGTGCTGGGTCAGCAGCGGACGGGCGATCAGCGCCTCATCCTGCGGGCGCAGGGTGCGGATGGCGGCGTCGAACCCCTCCTCCACCAGATCGACCCAGCGCGGAGTGAGCTGCAGATCCAGATCCAGCTTGGGGTAGCGGTCGATAAAAGCGGGCAGCAGCGGCACCAGCCGATGGTGGCCAAAGCTGAGGGGAGCGGCGATGCGCAGCCGTCCGGCCGGCTCGGCCAGCAGGTTCTGGGTGAGCGACTCGGTCAATGCCAGCTCCTCCAGTACCCGCTGACAGCGAGCGAGAAAAAGCTGGCCCAGCTCGGTGAGAGTCTGCTGGCGGGTGGTCTTGTGAAACAGCTTGCCCCCCAGCCACTGCTCCAGTCCCAGCACATGCTTGCCCACCATCTGGGCGCTGATCCCCTCTTCGCTCGCCACCGCGCTGTAGGAGCCGAGATCCACCACCCGGGTGAAGATACGCATGCTGGTCAATCGGTCCACAACCGCTCCTTTGTTCGTTCCTGAGTAACACGACCCGCTACCGAGCCCTGATTCACAACCAAAAGTTTAGTAAGAAATGGATTTTAGCCAATTTATTCAACTTTTAGTTACCAATACAGTGATGCCATCCCTCCCCCACAGGATAAATTCCCATGAAAAGCACCTATCTGGCCGCCCTGCTGGTCGGTCTGCTGGCCAGCGGCGCCAGTAAGGCCGCCGAGAGCAGCTTTATCAGCAACCACGACCATGCCCCAGCCTCAGCAACTCAAGCCCAGCCCGATATCTTTCGGGTCAGCCTGCTCGGCACCGGCACTCCGGTACCCCAGATCAGTCGGGGCGGTTACAGCACTCTGGTCGAAGCGGGCAACCAGAAGCTGGTGTTCGATTTTGGCCGCAACTCCGCCACTCGCCTGTGGCAGCTGCATATCCCCATCGGCCGGGTCAACGCCTTCTTCCTCACCCACTTTCACTCCGACCACACCAACGGGCTGGCGGATCTCTGGCTGACCGGCTGGCTGCAACCGGCCTATGGCCAGCGCCACGCGCCGATGGAGCTCTACGGCCCCAAAGGCACCACAGCTCTCGCCCGTGGCTTGCAGCAGGCCTACGCCACCGACATCGCCACCCGGGTCAAGGATGAGGGAACGCCGCTGGACGGGGTGGAGATCAACAGCCACGAGGTCACCGCCGGGGTGGTCTACAACCATGACGGGGTCAAGGTAACCGCCTTTGACAACGACCACGGAGTCAACATCAAGCCATCATTCGGCTATCGCATCGACTATCACGGCCACAGCGTGGTGCTCTCCGGCGATACCCGCTACAGCCCCGAAGTGGTGAAGCAGGCCAAAGGGGCCGACCTGCTGGTGCACTGCGTCTCAATGACCTCTGCCGAACAGATGAAGGCCAACCCGGGCTACAAGGCGATCGCCGGTCACCTCGCCTCCCCCGAGCAGGCGGCCCGGGTAATGAACGAAGCCAAACCGGCGCTGACCGTGTTCAGCCATATCGGCCTCAACGGCAAGATCAGGGTCAAAGATCTGGCGCAGGATCTGCGCGCCCGCTACACGGGCCCCTTCGTCATCGGCAACGACCTGATGCAGATTGATCTGCCCACCACGGCCTCCGGCAAGGGCTATGCCCTCTGGCAGTCGGAGAATATCGACAATAAATAGATGGCACGGATGCCGGTCAGCCATGGCCGGCATCCGCAATCGACACCGGGGGCTATCTTTAAGGGGTGTTTGACCACAAGGAGTTATCTCTATGAGCCTGAAATGGAAGCACCTCGCCCTGGCCACTCTTCCCTTGTTCGGCATGTCGGTCGCTCAGGCGGCGGTGTTGACCAGCCTTGAATGGCCCCCTTACACCAGCGCCAGCCTGCCTGAACAGGGCAAGAGCAGTCAGGTGGTGACCGCAGCCTTTGCCCTGGCTGGCGACCCGCTGACTATCAAGTTCTACCCCTGGCAACGGGCCGTGGACGAGGCAACCAACAACCCAGAGGTACTGGGTTATTTCCCCGAGTATCTCGACCCCAAGAGCAGCTGCCTCTTCTCTGACCCCATAGGTAACGGCCCTCTCGGGTTTGCCCAGCGAGCCGATCAGCCGGTCACCTGGCAGAGCCTTGATGACCTCAAGGGCAAGAAAATTGGTGTCGTCACCGGCTATGTGAATACCACCGAGTTCGACGAAAAAGTGGCCAGCAAGGCGCTCTCGGCTGACGCCACCAGCTCGGACAGCCAGAACCTGCTCAAGCTCGGCAACGGTCGGCTCGATCTGGCGGTTATCGACCAGAATGTGATGACCTATCTGCTGGAGAGCGATCCCCAGCTCAAGGACGTCGCCGCCAACCTCGGCTTCAACGGCAAGATCCTCGAGGACAAGTCCCTCCACGTCTGCTTTACCAACTCAGCCAAGGGGAAAGAGGCGCGGGACAAATTCAACAAGGCGCTGGCCAGCGATGAGGTGAAGAAGCTGATGAAGTAGCGATACCGCATCCGCTCAGCGCCCCAAACACCCATAAAAAAAGCCGCCTCTTGCGAGGCGGCTTCTTCATTCAACTTGGTAACCGGAGTTATCAGGCAATCAGCTTGTAGATGATACCGGACATGGCGATCAGGCCGATGATGGTCACGAAGCCGTTGCTGATGTTGCCAGCGTATTTGCGCATGGCCGGAACCTTGGTGATGGCGTACATCGGCATCAGGAACAGCAGCATTGCGATGATCGGGCCGCCCAGGTCTTCAATCATGCCGAGGATGCTCGGGTTGATGGTAGCGATGGCCCAGGTGGTCAGGATCATGAACACGGCAGTGACTTTGTTCAGCTGCTTGGTGTCAACGTTCTTGCCCTTCTCGCGCAGCGCCTTGGCCATCAGGCCGTTCATGCCCTCTTGCGCACCCAGGTAGTGACCCAGGAAGGATTTGCTGATGGCAACCATGGCGATCAGCGGAGCCACAGTACCGATAACCGGGTTATCGAAGTGGTTGGCCAGGTAGGACAGGATGGAGATGTTCTGTTCTTTGGCAGCAGCCAGGTCAGCCGGGGAGAGGCTCAGTACGCAGCTGAATACGAAGAACATAACGGTCATCACCATCATGACGTGGGCGCCCAACAAGATGTTGCTGCACTTCTTCTCGGCACCTTCACCGTAACGACCTTTGTTGTCCACCGCGAAGGAGGAGATGATCGGGGAATGGTTGAAGGAGAACACCATTACCGGGATAGCCAGCCACAGGGTCTTGATGAAGTCACCGTTGAAGGCGTCGGACAGGGCCGGAGCTTCAGTGATGATGGCACCGTTCCAGTGCGGGATCAGGTAGAACGCCAGACCCATCAGGGTGAGCACGAACGGGAATACCAGCACGCTCATCGCCTTGACGATAACCTGGCCGCCCAGACGAACAACCGCCATCAGACCGAGGATCAGGGCCAGTGACAGAACGGCACGGGGAGGTGCAGACATGCCCAGCTGGTGAACAATCACGCTCTCGACGGTGTTGGTGATGGCGACTGAATACATCAGCACGATCGGGTAGATGGCAAAGAAGTAGAGCAGGGTGATGAATTTGCCTGCGGTCTTGCCGAAGTGCTCTTCTACTACTTCAGTGATGTCGCCATCACGGGTAGAGCCGGACAGCACGAAGCGGGTCAGACCACGGTGAGCAAAGAAAGTCAGCGGCAGCGCCAGGATCAACATGGCAACCAGCGGCCACAGGCCACCTACACCGGCGTTGATTGGCAGGAAGAGCACACCGGCACCGATCGCGGTACCGTACAGACCCAGCATCCAGACCACATCGGCCTTGTTGACGCCGCGGGAGGTGTTGCTGGCTAAACGACCATCAGCTGCAATATTCATGTCAGACATACGTTGTTCCTGTCATCTAGGAAAATGGGATTCTTGTTTGGTCGGGCCTTGGCCCGGTTCCATCTCCCTGGAACGCCTGCTGTCCGTCCTTGATATTAACCTCTCGCCCCCCGGCAACCTGGCCATCACTCCTTGTGACAACAGGATTGCAACAAACAACAGTGCGAGATTTTGACCCTGAGGGTCGGCGCCCGTCTCACTTAACAACCGATTAACGTGCGCCACTCTTGATGGGCTGACTTTAATTAAATGCCCTTATTAATCACAGCGTTTTTTTGAATTAATCAACCAAAGTTTGATTTTGGTCGCCTTTCGGACGACCAAGATCACACTCAAAGCGCCTTATTGTGAGTTTTTTTTAACAATTCAACTTAGTTTCACTGGAATCAATGGCCTGCGAGCAGCTACATATTTGCAACAAGCCACCCGTTTAGCGCGGATTGTGTGCAGCACGGCCTTGGCGTACCCTTGTGACTCACGCCTTTTTGTTGATTGATGATGACCATTACCCGTACCGATCTCGCCGAACTGGCGGTATTTGCCGCCGTCGCCCGTCACCGCAGTTTCAGCAAGGCCGCCCTCGAACTCGGGGTCTCCGCCTCCGCCCTCAGCCATAGCCTGAAGGGACTGGAAGCCCGTCTGGGGGTGCGGCTGCTCAACCGCAGCACCCGCGCCGTGGTGCCGACAGAAGCGGGCCAGCGGCTGCTCAAGCAGCTGCTCCCCACCCTCAGTACTCTTGAAGAGGCGCTTTGCGAGCTGGCCCGCAACAGCGATGAACCGGTGGGAAGGCTCAAGCTCTGCGCCCCCCGCGGCGCCATCGACAGCCTGCTGGCACCTGTGCTGATCGACTATCTGGCCCGCTATCCGCGGATGCAGGTGGAGGTAGTGGAGCAGGAGTTGATGCCCCGGCTGATTGAGGATGGTTACGATGCCGCGCTCTTTTATGGCGATCTGCTGCCCAAGGAGATGATCGGCATCCCCCTCGGCCCGCCCCAACGTTATCTGGTGGTGGGCTCCCCGGCCTATCTGGCGGAGCACGGTACGCCGGAGCACCCGAGCGAGCTGAGCCGCCACGCCTGTATCGGCTATCGCCTCACTCCGCACCATCACTATCGCTGGGCCTTTGCCGCCGACGGCACCATGCTGGAGATCGAAGTGACCGGGCCGCTCACCACCAGCACCCCGGCCCTCTATCTGGGCGCCGCCGAGGCGGGGCTGGGGCTCGCCTACTGTCTGGAAGAGGAGGTAAGCCAAAAGGTCGCGGAGGGGAAACTGCTCACCGTGCTGGAGCCCTGGTGCCCCACCTTTGCCGGCTTCTATCTCTTCTATCCCAGTCGGCATCAACTGGGCAGCGGCCTGCGCATCCTGATCGACATGCTCAAGGCCCACTACCAAAACCCCGGATTGGTGAGTAATACTCAGCAATTCATCAAGTGAAACCCTGATTATCACCAAATAAGTATTAATCTAGACTAGCTGTTCGATAATCGAACTCCCCGAGAGAACAGATATGTCTGCCTATTTAACACTGCGGCAACGGGCCATGACCCGTCGCTTCTGGGCTTACGCCCTCCCCTCCATTCTTGCCATGCTGGTCTCGGGGGCCTACTACCTCATCGACGGCATCTTCGTCGGCCACTATGTCGGCGCCGCTGGCCTCGCCGGGATCAACCTGGTCTATCCGGTCATCATGGTGCTGATCGGCCTGGCCGCCATGATAAGCATGGGGGCGGCCACCGCCATCTCCTTCCAGCAAGGGGCGAAAAACGACAAGCTGGCCCGTCAGGCGCTGGTCAACGCCCTCTGGCTGCTGGCCGGACTCGGGGGCGTTGCGCCGGTGCTGCTCTATTACACCCACACCGATATCCTGCTGGGGCTGGGAATTGAACAGGGCACCGAGACCTGGAAACAGGCGAGTGACTACCTCACCTGGATTGGCGGCGGTACCCTGCTGCTGGCCAGCAATCTGGCGGTCCCCTATCTGCTGCGCAACGATGGTCGCCCGAAACTGGCCATGGTGCTGGTGAGCAGCGGCGCCGTGCTCAATATCATCCTCAACTACATCATGGTGGGTCGGCTGGGGCTGGGATTGATCGGTACCGCGCAGGCCACCCTGATGGCAGAGGGTGCGGTGAGCCTGATCGGCCTTGGCTACTTCTTTACCCCCTGGGCGCGGCTGTGCCTCAGCTGGCGGGATCTGGTGCCCAACCTCCCCGCCATGCCGCACCTGCTCTTTACCGGTCTGCCGAGCCTGATTGCCCAGTTCAACCTCGGGCTGCTCTTGATGCTGCACAACAGCCAGCTGATGGTGTATGGCAATGTGAAGGATCTGGCGGGTTTTACCGTGGCCGGTTACACCGAAGCGGTCTTTATCGTCATTCTGCAGGGGCTGGCGTTCGGCATTCAGCCGCTCATCAGCAAGGCGGCAGGGGCCAAGCGCCATCGCAACCTCAAGTACCTGATGGAGATGGGGCTCAAGTTCACCTTTATCTACGGCATGCTGGTGTGGCTCACCATCCAGCTGCTGCCGGGACAGGTCGCCATGCTCTATACCGGCGACAAGGATCCCGAACTGCTGGCCGCCGCCATCAGCAGCCTGACCCTCAACCTCGGCGCCATTCCGCTGGAGGGGATCATCATGTTCGGCATCGTGCTGCTGCAATCCATGGCGCGTACCCGTCAGGCGCTGGTCATCTCCATCGCCAAAACCGTGTTGCTGCTGCCGCTCATCTTCCTGCTGCCGCAACTGTGGGGGCGTGATGGGGTGCTGATGGCCCAGCCCGCGACCGTGCTGCTGCTCACCCTGCCGCTCTGCTGGCTGCTGTGGCGCGAGTGGCTGCGCCTGAAGATGGCCTGCGCACCAAAAGCCAAACACCGCCCACAACCGGCCCGCGCACGCGCCGCCGTCCAGCTGGCCCGTTAAGGCCACCCATCCCGCGTAGCAATAAAAAACCGGCATCACCTGATGCCGGTTTTTGCTATATGGATGGGTCTGCCTGCTCTTATACAGGGATTAAGGCCAGCACTGCTGCCCACACTTATGCCAATACTTCTGGCCTGAGCTGGGCCATCAGCCCCGGGTTGTCGGAGTAATCCACCGGGATCGCCACCACAGCGGGCCCCTCCACCGCCAGCGCGGCCCGCAGGGTGACGCGCAGCTCATCGGCCGAACGCACCGCGAAACCGGCCGCCCCGAACGATTCGGCATAGCGTTTGAAGTCGATGGGGCCAAAAGAGACGCCGGAGGTGCGGCAATATTTCTGCTGCTCCTGCATCGCCACCATGTTGTAGCCGTTATCGACCCAGATGATGTGGACGATATTGCTCTTGAGCCGCACCGCCGTCTCCAGCTCCATGCTCGACTGCATAAAGCTGCCATCCCCCGATACCGAGATCACCTTCTCACCCGGCCGCACCAGCGCCGCGCCGATGGCCCACGGCAGTGCCACCCCCATGGTCTGCTGACCATTGGAGATCAACACCTGACGGGCACGGAAGCTGTAGAGGTAGCGGGCAATCCAGATATGGAAGCTGCCCATGTCGACACAGAGTGTCATGTCGTCGCGCACCAGATCCTGCAGCTCGCGCACGATACGCAAGGGGTGAACCGGATTGCCGTGCAGATCGTCGGCCCGCATCGCCAGTCGCAGCCGCTGCTGGCGTACCCCTTGCAGCAGCCGATCCACCTCGGGGGGGCGGATTTTCGGATTGCCCATGATGCGGGTCAGCTGCAACAGGTTGGCGCGGATCGACCCCACCAGCTCGGCGGTCGGGCAGTAGCTGCTGTCGATATCGGCAGGCAGCACGTCGATATGGAGGATGCGCCGCTCCCTGTCGCCATTCCACAACACGGGGTCGTACTCGATGGGGCTGTAGCCGATGCAGATCACCAGATCAGCCCCAGCCAGCAGCTGATCCCCCGGCTGGTTGTTAAACAGCCCCACCCGTCCGGCAAAGTCATCGAAGTGGCAGCTGTCCACCACCCCGGCGGCCTGATAGGTACCGGTCACCGGCAGCCGCGCCTTGTCGAGGAAGGCGCGTACCGCTTCGGCATTCTCCGGCCGGCTCGCCATCAGGCCGAGCAGCACCACCGGATTCTCGGCGTTGCGCAGCAGGGTCAATGCCTGCTCCATATTCTGTTCGTCGGCGCAGCCCGGCTCCGGCACCTCGCGGGGCACCAGCACATTGCCCTGCACAGGCTTGTTGATGATATCCATCGGCAGGCTGACAAACGCCGCCCCCGGCCGTCCCAACTCGGCGGCGCGAAAGGCGTTGGCCATCACTTCCGAAATTGCCGCCCCGCTGTTGACCTGGGCGCTGAACTTGGTGACCGGACGGCAGAGGTTGACCGTATCCATGCTCTGATGAGTGAGCTTGAGGCCATCGGCACGGCGCACCGCACCGCCCAGCGCCACCATGGGGTCCCCCTCCGAGGTGGCCGTCGCCAGCCCAGTAATAAGGTTGGAGCAGCCGGGGCCCGAAGTGACCAGCGCCACCCCCGCCTTGCCGGTGAGGCGCCCCACGGCGGCAGCCATAAAGGCGGCGTTCGCCTCGTGGCGCACCACTATGGTCTCGATGGGGGAGTCCTCCAGCGCATCGAACACCCGGTCAATCTTGGCCCCCGGAATTCCGAACACCTGCTTGACCCCTTGCGCCTCCAGATGACGAACCACCAGCTCGGCACCGCACTTCCACTGTCTGTTTTCCATGATATTGCTCCTTGTCTATCAGCCTTCGGCGGCCTGAATGGCGCGATCGAGATCGGCAGGGTTGAGGTCGGCCTGCCGGAAAGCGGGATCCGATGGCAGGGCCAGATTGAGGTGACGCACCACAGAAAGCCGCAGGGCGCCGTGGGCCATGGTGTAGTCGAGCAGATGGCCGCCCCCCTTGCGATCGGCGGTGATCATGTGTTCGTGAAAGCCCGCCACATTGACCCCCTGCACGAACGGCGGGCAGCGAAAGCCCACCAGGGTTCCCGCCACCGCGGCAAAGCGAAACAGCGGCTGCTGTTCGATGGCTTCCAGCATGGGGCGATAGGGGGGCTCCTGGCGCGGCACGGTACGGACCTTGGCCGTTTCAAACTGGCCGTCGAGGCGCAGGGCGACGAAGACGTTGTCGGAGCCCACCAGCCGATCCACCCACTGGTGGATCTCGTCACGGCTGAGGGGATGGTCGAAGCGACGCTCCAGACAGGGGCGAAAATGGGTCATCACCGCAAAGGGGGTCTTCTGATCGGCGCGGGCGGGCCGGGCCGAGCCATCGGAGCGCAACTGGTGGATCTGGCGCTCGAAGGCGATCAGCTCGCCATCGAGGTGGTTGAAGGTGCCAAGGCCAAAGTCGCCGTGGCGCAGCAGCTCGCTCATGGTGGTCTCCCCTTCGTAGACCCCCGCCAGCAGGGCGCTCATCAGGGAACTCTGGTAGATCTCGCCACCGTCATGCTGCCTGCGCCAGCGGGAAAACTGCTGGCTCACTTCGAGGGCACAGCTGCACCCGGCACTGTCAGATGTTGCAATATGTTCCATTCGGGTTTCACCTCCACCGTGAATCCTGTTAGCGTTCGGATCCAATGGTGACTTGGTTCACATTTCAACACCAATACGCTGATCCCATGACTTTGAGACTCAATCGATATGGAACTTCGTACGCTCCGCTACTTCATGGCCGTTGTTGAAAAGCAGAATTTCACCCGCGCAGCCGAATCACTCAACATGGCCCAGCCGCCGCTGAGCCAGCAGATCCGCAAGCTGGAAGAGACCCTGGGCACCCCGCTGCTGCGCCGTTTGACCCGCAGTGTCGAGCTGACCGAGGCGGGCGAAAGCCTCTATCGGGATGCGGCGCAGATCCTGGCGCTGGCCGATGCGGCAAAACTTAAGGTGAAACGGATTGCCCGGGGCGAGCAGGGGGCGCTGCGGATCGGCTTTGCCGGGTCCACCGTGCTCCACCCCGCGGTGCTGACCCTGCTGCACGACTATCGGGAGCGCTACCCCGAGGTGGCCCTCAGCCCGCAGGAGGGCACCATGCCGGCACTGGTGGAGGCGCTGCGCAACGATCGGCTGGACGCCGCCATCTTGCGGCTGCCCTGCCGGGGTAGCGAGGGCTTTGCCCATCACCTTATCGAGCAGGAGCCGCTGCTGATCGCCCTGCCGACCAGCCATCCCAAGGCCAAGCCGGGCCCCTTGCCACTGGCCAGCCTGAAGGACGAGAGTTTTATTCTGTTTCCCCACGCCATCGGGCCCGGGCTCTATGACGGAATAGTGGGTCTCTGCCGGGAGGCGGGCTTCGAGCCGATACTGGGGCCCGAATGCCCGCAGGTGATCTCTACCGTCGGCATGGTGCAGGCGGGCTTTGGCGTGACTCTGGTGCCCAGCTCGGTGGCGGCGCTGCGCCCGCTCGGGGTCAGTTATCACCCCATTGAGGGCAACGGCATGATGACCAGCATCAGTCTGGCGACACGGCCACACCCAAGCAGTGCCGTGCTGCGGCACTTTATCGCCCAGATCCGTGCCGCCCAGATACGACAAGGCCTCCCGAAGGAGGCCCTGTTGAACAAGCTTGAACCGGTTTGATGACCAGCTTGCCTGATGCGACGGCTTATTTGACGGTACTGCTTATTTGACAGTCACCCGGGCAAACTTGCGCTTGCCGACCTGATAGACGGCGGTACCGGCACCAATCAGTGCCTTGCCATCTTCCAGCTTCTCGCCATCCACCTTGACCGCACCCTGCTTGATCATCCGCAGCGCTTCGGAGGTGGTGGCCACCAGATCGGCCTCTTTCAGCAGGTTGGCAATGGCCAGACCTTCGCCTTCCAGAGCCAGCTCGATTTCCGGCATTTCGTCCGGGATGGCGTTCTTGGAGAAGCGCTGGGTGAAATCTTCGTGGGCCGCTTCAGCCGCCGCTTCGTCGTGATAACGGGCGATGATCTCTTTGGCCAGCCAGATCTTCACGTCGCGCGGGTTGAGAGTACCGGCAGCGATGCCCGCCTTGAACTCTTCGATTTCGGCCAGCGGACGGAAGGAGAGCAGCTCGTAGTAGTTCCACATCAGATCGTCGGTGATGGACATGATCTTGCCGAACATCTCGCCCGGAGCGTCGTGAACGCCGATGTAGTTGCCTGCGGACTTGGACATCTTCTTGACGCCATCCAGACCCACCAGCAGCGGCATCATCAGCACGCACTGGGTCGCCATGCCGGCATCTTTTTGCAGCTCGCGGCCCATCAGCAGGTTGAACTTCTGGTCGGTACCGCCGAGCTCGACGTCCGCCTTCAGCGCGACCGAGTCATAGCCTTGCAGCAGCGGATAGAGGAATTCGTGAATCGCGATGGATTGGCCGCCGGTGTAGCGCTTTTTAAAGTCGTCGCGCTCCATCATGCGGGCCACGGTCTGCTTGGCCGCCAGCTTGATCATGCCGGTCGCACCCAGCTCGCTCAGCCAGGTCGAGTTGTACTCGATGCGGGTCTTGGCCGGGTCGAGGATCTTGAACGCCTGCTCGGCATAGGTGAGGGCGTTGTGCTTGATGGCCTCTTCGGAGAGCGGCGGACGGGTGGCGTTCTTGCCGGAGGGATCTCCCACCATGGCAGTGAAGTCACCGATCAGCAGGATCACTTCATGGCCCAGATCCTGGAAGGTCTTCAGCTTGTTGAGGATCACGGTATGACCCAGGTGAATGTCGGGGGCGGTCGGGTCCATGCCCAACTTGATGCGCAGCGGGCGCCCTTCCTTCAACTTGGCGACAAGTTCTTCTTCAACCAGAATTTCTTCCGCTCCGCGCTTGATCTCGGCTAGCGCCACCTCGAGCTGGGACATTTTTTGACTCTCCATCACGATTCCACAGGGCCAAACATATTACTGGAATGGCGGGCCAATTGGAAAGGCTGTAAAATCCGTCCATTCTGCCCGACTTCATCTGCTTCTCATGGTTATTTGGCACGCCTTCAACGCACTCCCCCACTGGCACCGCAAGATGGTGCTGATCTTGAGCATCATGATCATGATGCTGGCTGCCTGGCCAAGCGAACAGGCGGTGGCAACACGGGTCGATGAAAACGGCAACGAGATTGCCCTGCGGGAACCGGCCAACGACAACACACTGAACGACGAGCTGCCGGCCGAAGCCGCCCAGCCCGTTACCCCGCCCAAGCCGCGTTACATCACCAAGCAGGTGAAGGTGCGCCGTGGCGACAACATGGGGGTGATCTTCCAGCGCATTGGCCTGAGCACCACGGACCTGCACCTGATCGATCAGCTCGAGGGCAGCGATCCCCTGCGCATGCTGCAACCTGGGCAGGAGCTCACCTTCAAGCTCACCGAGAACGGCGAGCTGCACAGCCTATATTACCCCCACAGTCTGGAGCAGGCGCTCAAGGTGAGCCGCAAGGAGGAGACCTTTGTCGCCCGCAACGTCAAAATCGCCCTCGACACCCGCGAACAGGTGAGCAAGGGCGAGATCCGCTCCAGCTTCTGGGGCGCCGCGGTGGATGCGGGGATGACCGAAGATCAGATCATGGACTTGGCCGCCATCTTCGGCTGGGACATCGACTTTGCCCAGGACTTGCAGCCGGGGGACAGCTTCCGGGTGGTCTATGAAGACAAGTTCCGCGACGACGAGCGGGTCGCCTCCGGCGATATTCTGGCGGCGGAGTTCGTCAACCAGGGCACCGCCTACCGCGCCGTGCTCAATGAAGATGGCAACTACTACACCCCGGAAGGGAAGGCGATGCGCAAGAGCTTCCTGCGCGCGCCGGTCAACTTCAAATACATCAGCTCCAACTTCAACCCGCGCCGCCTCCATCCGGTGACCGGCAAGATCCGCCCCCACAATGGCATCGACTATGTGGCGCCGGTGGGCACTCCCATCATGGCGGCAGGCTCCGGCAGCGTGGTGGCCGCCGGTTACAACCAGTTCAACGGCAACTACGTCTTTATCAAACATGCCGGCAACTATGTGACCAAGTACCTGCACCTCTCCAAGCGCACCGTCAACAAGGGGCAGCGGGTAAAGCAGGGACAGACCATCGGCACTCTGGGTGGCACAGGTCGCGTCACCGGCCCGCACCTGCACTACGAATTCGTGGTGGGCGGCATTCACAAGAACCCGCGCACCCTCACCCTGCCGCAGGCAGAGACCCTGAGCGGACGCGAGCTGGCCAACTTCAAAAAGCTGGCGATGCCGCAACTGGCCAAGCTCGACAATCCCGAGCTGCAGCTGGCCCAGAACAAGCGGGATAGTCGCGGCAACTAAGCCATCAGGGCTGGCAGAGTGAAGGCCCTGCCAGCCCATTTTATTGAGCTCGCGCCAGGCAATCAGATTGAAATGAGTCCGCTTTCAGGCATAAGATGAGATGGAACACCGGGAGCGGCATGTGGCACGGAAGCAAGGGCTTATCTATCCTGTCTCTCTCACTCTTTTTCCGGTCCGCATTGAGGATGCTCCATGGTTGAGCGTTATATCGGTCTGATGTCAAAGACCACGCCATGTGGCATGGGATGAAAGCCGTTCCCCTCTTCACCCTCTCTGCACACCGCATTTTCAAGCAGCAATGTAAGGAGACACATGGCTGAACGCTATATCGGTCTGATGTCGGGAACCAGCATGGACGGCATTGATGCCGTGCTGGTGATGATCGCCGGGGATGAACTGCGGGTCGAAGCGGCGCTTTGTCACCCCTGGCCACAAGAGACCGCCCGCACGCTGCATGCCCTCTGCACCCCGGGCGACAACGAAATCGACCGCATGGGGGTGGCCGATAATCTGGTGGCGCAAGAGTTTGCCGCCGCCACCCACGCGTTGCTGGCCAAGGCGAAGCTTGAGCCCAAAGATATTCGCGCCATCGGCAGCCACGGCCAAACCATCCGCCACCGTCCCCAGCTCGGGTTTACCCTGCAGATCGGCAATGCCGCCCTGCTGGCCGCCCTGACCGGCATCGACGTTATCGCCGATTTTCGCACCATGGATATGGCCCTCGGCGGTCAGGGGGCACCGCTGGTACCCGCCTTCCATCAGGCGCTGTTTGCCAAACCCGGCGCCCTGCGGGTGGTACTGAACCTCGGCGGCATCGCCAATATCTCGGTGCTGCCGGGCAATCCGGGCGGTGTCTATGGTTTTGATACCGGCCCGGCCAACACCCTGCTCGATGGCTGGTATCGCCGCCATCAGCCCCACGGCGGCAACTATGACGCCGGTGGCAAATGGGCCGCCAGCGGCAAGCCCATCTCGGCCCTGCTGGAAAAACTGCTGGCCCACCCCTACTTCACCGCCCCCGCCCCCAAGAGCACCGGACGGGAGATGTTTACCCTCGATTGGCTCGATGGGGAGCTGGCAGACACTTCATACGCCCCCGTGGATGTGCAGCGCACTCTGCAGGCGCTCACCTGCCACAGCATCGCCCGCCAACTGCCCGCCCGGCCCGAATCAGTCGGTGCCAGCCAGCCGAAAGCCGAGCTGTTTGTCTGCGGCGGCGGCGCCCATAACGCCCCCTTGCTGAAGGAGCTGGCCAGCCTGCTGCCCGCATGGCGCATCGCCAGCACCGCCGAGCTGGGCCTTGCCCCAGACTGGGTGGAAGGCGCAGCCTTTGCCTGGCTGGCCATGTGCTTTGTCCACCGCAAGCCGGGCAACCTGCCCGCCGTCACCGGTGCCAGCCGTCCGGCTGTGCTGGGGGCGCTTTATCCCGCCTGAGTGATGACAAGGGGGCTGCGGATCAGTGTGCCCCCTTGAACAGACGCACAACCTGTTGCCGGATCGGTGCAAACAGCGGGGGCTTTGGCGGCTCCAGATTGATATGGCGCCGCCCGGCACGGGTTTCACAGCGAAGCAGATTCTGGATGTAGTGATGGTGGGAACGATGGATCAGCTGTGAAGCCTGATACGCCCACAGTCTGGGCACGCCCCACAGGGTGCTGGCAATCGCACCGACGATGCAGAAGAAAGCGGGCTCCTGAATTCCCATCCGGCTGGCGTTCTCCAGCGCCTCCTTGAGCGAGTTGGAGTGGGCAATACAGGTCATGATATTGACCATGAAGGCGTCGTAATCATCCTCCCCACCCTTGCCAACACGCGCCGTCAGGGTCGCCGCGGGCTGATAACCAAACTGATGGCCGATATTTTCCAACACCGTATTACGCTGGCGGATCACCTTGCCATAAAACATCAGCATCACCATGCAGTCGATCGCCTTGCACAACGCCTCGTAGTAGGGATGGCTCTTCTTGGGACGCGGCGCCGTGGCGAGGGCCAGCTCTTCAGAGATAGCCAGCAGGCCCACAGGTACGGCGGTGCTGACAAACGAGAGATCAATCGACAGCTCCAGCTCCTCCTCCCCTTCCATGCGGGCCACAATCACATGTTCGCCAAACAGCCGACGCTGGCGCTCGATAAAGGCGCCAAAGACCAGATCACGAAACTGCTTTTGCGGATAAGGGGTATCGAGCAGGCTCTCGATGGTCATGATGGCGGCGGATACCCGGCCGCGCAGTCGGTAATCGGCAGGAATGGGAAAGCTCTTTCCCAGGCGAGGAGGTAACCGCTGCCCAGATGTTTGACAATACATATCGCCCAGAACGAAACCCAGCATAAATCCTCCACAGTCAGGTAATGATGATCGCGACGCGATCTCGCTTGCCAATCCTGGGCAATGGCCTGCCGGTGCATCGATGCTCTCCGTCAGGGCTCCTTGATTACCTTATTAATCATACGATTAATAGCGAGTTAAAAAAGCGACCTGACTCGCAATCACGCCACTAATTAACAGTTTCATCAAGAAACCATAAGAAGCGGTCGATAAATCCATTTTTTGACGCATTTCATTTTAAAAACAATACATTGAAATTTATTACTGCGAAATCACCTGAGCTGTTCCCGAGCTCTGAAAACCACCCCAATCATCACAACCAGCCACAGATAAGAGGGAGATCAGACAAAGCCGCAAAAAGGTGGAAAAAGCGATGACGCGGGGCAACCCCACCCATCGGGGGATGCAACCGGCGTGAAGAGAAGCGGATTGCCCCCCTCCCCCTTCCTTATCCAGCACCACCTCTCATCCAACGTCACAGCTCCCGCACAGCGTCACGCCAACGCCATACTCCCCACTCCTGTGCAGCAGGGGCAGATCCGCCGTGCAAATTCATGGCATAGAATTTTATGGCGTTAATAACAGATCCCGGCTGCCAGCAAGGTGTCATCGAATATGCCGGAATCAGCATTAGCAGAGAGGAATGCAAAAGCCGTGAATTATATTCCAGAGGTATCTTTAATAAGGTGGATATGCATATTAACGGGAATTTTCATAGCCCCTTCAAAGAGCTGAAAACAGATATCCATGCACCATAATATGGATTATTTGCACATCGGCGCATAATATTAACCCTTTATTCACATGCCAATATCCCGAAGAGGGGAAGAGCAAACCCAGTCAGGGCAAGGCTGTCCGCCGGTTCGGCACCATTTGCGCACGAATTGGCTGCGATTTCGTGTGAATTGAATAGCAATATGATTAAATTTGCACCCATTGAGCCATCTCATAGAAATGCAATCAGCGGTTTGCAACCCCTGATAGCCACTCATAGAATCGCAGCGTCTGAAATATCTACCCTGTCTTCTCCTCCCTTATTCCTCTCAGTAATTGAGTGGATCACAAATAATAACCAGGGATGCCGCCGTTGGCGCAGTGGCCATGGCGCACAACAAGATGGGGTAAACCTGTACCTGAATGAACAACAAATATTAAAAAGAGGCATATCTATGAGTGGCACCATCATCAAGTCGGCAAGAAATACCCCCCATGCACCCCAGGATCTGGGCCCCTGCACCCAAACGGTGGCGTTTTCTCATTACAACAATATCTCGGCCCAGCTGCCGGTCGATCCCGCCACCGGCAAGATGGTGAGTGGCGATGTCACCGCGCAGGCCAGACAGTGCCTGAGCAACCTCAAGGCGATCATCGAGAGCATCGGCCATGTGATGGACGATATGGTCAAAGCGACCATCTTCCTGAAAGAGATGGCGGATCTTGAGGCGGTCAACGCCGTCTATCGCGAATTCTTCCCGGGCTATCTGCCGACCCGTACCACGCTCGCCGTCGCCGCCCTGCCGCTGGGTGCGCTGGTGCAGATCGATGCCATCATCTCCAACGGCGAAGGCACCTTCCCGCAAGATCCTTGCCCGCTGGTGAAGCTCGCCCGCAACAGTGACAAGGCGCCGCACAATCCGCTCTCCACCCATACCGTGGCCTTCTCCCACTACAACAATATCGGCGCCCAGCTGCCGGTCGAGGCCGCCTCGGGCCAACTGGTTGCCGGTGGCATCAAGGAACAGGCGGGCCAGTGCCTGCGCAATATCAAGGCGGTGCTGGAGAGCATCGACGTGCCGTTTGACGATATCGTCAAGGTCATCGTCTATCTGACCGATCTGGCCGATCTGGAAGCCGTCAACGAGGTCTACACCACCTTCTTCCCCGACTCCGCCATCGCTCGCGTCGTGGCCTATCTGCCTGCCCGCTCTGTGGTCAGTGCCGCCGCCCTGCCCATGGGGGCACGGGTGCAGATGGATGCGGTCATCTCCCACGGTGACGGCACCCCGCCGCAACTGGTGGAAGATCGTCACAATCTGGTGATCCGTGCCCGCAATACCGACAAGGCACCGCGCAGCCCGCTCCATTGCCAAACCGTCGCCTTCTCCCACTACAACCATCTCTCTGCGCAGTTACCGATAGACCCCGCCACCGGCAAGATCCTGGCTGGCTGCATCAAGGAGCAGACCGCCCAGTGCCTGAGCAATATCAAGGCGATTGTGGAGAGCATCGGCCATGTGATGGACGATATCGTCAAGGTCAATATCCAGCTCGCCAATATCGCCGATCTGGATGCGGTCAACGCCGTCTACACCAAATACTTCCCGGGTTATCTGCCTGCCCGCACCGTAATCGGGGTAAGTGAACTTCCCGCCGGTGCTCTGGTACAAATCGATGCAGTGATGTCCAACGCCGAAAGCACCCCGCCACAGGCGTAAAGGTTGCGGAAATAAAAAAGAGACCGGCTATATGCCGGTCTCTTTTTACATGCCAGACAAAGGGATAGCCCCTCAGCCCTCGATATCGCGGTTCCTGATCGCCACTCTGACCGCCTCTGCGGTAGTGGCCACCCCCAGTCGACGGCGAGCACTGCGCAGATGGTTCTCGACCGTGCGCACCGAAAGCTTCAGGGTGGTGGCGATATCGGCATGGCGCCAACCCCGGGAGACCCACTCCAGCACTTCGCGCTCGCGCCCAGTGAGGCCACGCTCGTGACCCGCGACCGGCATCTCCATCAGGCGACGGGCAGCATGAAAAGCCGCCGCCGCGATCAGCGCAAGGCCAACCCGAGTGGGAGCGCTGGCATCGATCTGATCGCCGCCAAAGCTCATCGCCCCTTCCAGTCCCGGCGGCCCATAGACAGGCACCTGCAAGCCATGTCGGCCCGGCCCTTCGGGCTGGCGAACGATACGGTACTGCTCGCCAGCGGCGCCATGGGTCTTGCTCCAGAAGAAGGGCTGGTCTCGCTCCCTGATATGCATCGCCATCGGGCACTCGCGCATATAGGCATGCAGGTCGACCACCTCACCGCTCTCCAGCCACTCCCCCTCCAGCCAGTAGAGATGCTCGACCACCCCCTCCTCGCTGGCGCTGATGGAGAAGAGCGCAAAGCGGTGATACCCCAGCGGAGTGGCAAAGGCGCGCACCAGTCGCTGGATCTCCTCCAGCCGCTGGCACCCTTCCAGCGCCACCGCGACCTGCAGCGCACTGGCGGGCTGTCACCGGTCAGCAGATTGCGATCCCGGCACACCTCTCC
Source organism: Aeromonas sp. R2-2 (assembly GCF_040908355.1). NCBI lineage: Bacteria > Pseudomonadati > Pseudomonadota > Gammaproteobacteria > Aeromonadales > Aeromonadaceae > Aeromonas > Aeromonas sp. R2-2. Next base: position 59,220 of record NZ_JBFODQ010000038.1, read on the forward strand.
CGAGATGCCGTTGTTGACGATCTCGAAGCCAATCTCTTTGAGCTTCTCGCCAAACTTCCAGGTAAGGTGGCCAGGCATATAGCCAATTGCCGGGGTCTGGGCATCCAGCTCGTCGGGGAAGGCGCAGATCTTGTAGCCCGCGAAGGTCTCTGGATTGGCCACCGCCAGCAGCGCAGCAGGCCCGTGACAGAGGGAGATGATGAAGCGATCGTTGGCCATCGCCCACTCCAGCAGCGCTTTCACCTCGGCACTCTCCGGCAACCCCATCAGGGCGCCGTGGCCGCCGGGAATAAAGACGCCGATATAGTCGGAGTCGGCAGCCAGCGCATCTTTCAGCAGATCAGCCAGCTTGGCCGGTTGGCGGAACTGCGCCTGATATTTGGCATAGAGCCCCAGCACCTCTTCATCTTCGCCGGGCATGGCCCACCACTCGAACTTGACCGGATTGCCGGAGAGAGTGGCCACATCAAAGGCAAAGCCCGCCTTGTCGAGGTGATACATGGGCAGCAGGGTTTCGACCGGATGGTTGCCGGTGGAAAACAGGGTGCCGTTGTCGGTGGGCAGATAACGCTCATCGGCTCCGATCAGCAGGATCTTCCAGCGCCCCTCCCGATAGGGAGCGGGATAGTCGGCCCCGGCAAGGTCAGATTTGCGCGAGGTGAACTGGCTCAGGGAGTAGGGCGACGGGAAGAAGGCATTCTGCTCTGCCGGATCCGGGGTCGGTTGTTTATCGTCAACAAGCATGTCGGTCATGGGTCAGGCTCCAGTAGTGGTGGACTCGGTCTCACAGTATTGACTGTCAGAGACCAAGTAAATGAGGGTTTTCCCTCAACCGCCATGACTATGGCAAGAGGTGTGACCACGCTGCGACAAAACCTGAACAGAGCGCCCGCCAGACTTAGGGCATCGCGGCAAATGCCCTGACGATGGCATCCATGACCGCCCTGACCCGCGCGGCATGCTGCACATCCTGATGGGTCACCAGCCACACATCGTAGGATTGCTGTAACTGCCGCTCGGGCCAGACCCGCACCAACCCGGCTTGCTCTGCGAGCGGAACCGCTACCTCGCCAAGCCCCAGCCCCATCAACAGGGCCTGACGCAGCATCAGGCTGGTATTGACTCCCGCGGCGACCGTGGCCCCCTCGGCCGCCTCTTCGAGCATCATTGGCGAGCGAGCGCTCTGCCAGTGGGGCTCATACACCACCAGCGAATGGCCCGCAAAAGCGGTGCCCGCTTCGGGAATGCCATGGCGAGCCAGATAGTCGGCGGAGGCATACAACCCGACCGGCCAGGAGGCCAGCTTGCGAATAATCAGGTCGGGATTGTCCGGCTTCACCGTCCGGATCGCGATATCCGCTTCCCGCAGGGACAGATTGACCACCTGGGTCGAGGTATTGAGGATGACCCTGATATCGGGATAACGCTGATGCAGCTCGGTCAGGGCCGGTATCAGAAAATCCATCCCCAGGGTGTCTGTGGTCGCCACGCTGACCTCCCCAACCAGGCGGTTGTCGACCCCTTGCGCCGCCCGCACAAAATCAATGGCCGCCAGCTCCATCTGCTGGGCGCTGGCCAGCACTATCTCTCCGACATGAGTCAGCACATACCCTTTGGATGTGCGGAGAAACAGCGTGGCTGCCAGACGATGCTCCAGTGCGGCAATCCGTCTGCCAATGGTGGCCTGATCGACCCCGACCACACGGGCGGCGCCCCTCAGGCTCCCTTCCCGATGCAACGCCAGAAAAATTTTCGCATCATCCCAGTTCATCACGACTCCCGATTGAAATGCATTTTTGCATTACAGGCGAGGGATAATACTGCGTTTATTCATCAGCAATCTCCACTATCTTGGTGCTCATCCCATCCGGGGAACCCCATATCACCTCGTTACAAGGAGCCACTGATGCATAACGCCTATTCCATTCCCGCCACCATGAGCGCGGTAGAGATTACCCAGCCAGGTGGCCCCGATGTCTTGCAACTGACCACCCGCGCCACACCGGCGCCCAAGCCCGATGAGGTTTTGATCCGGCACTATGCGACCGGCATCAATGGGCCGGATGTGATGCAGCGCAAGGGGCTCTACCCGCCTCCGGCAGGGGCATCCGATATTCCCGGGCTGGAGGTCGCCGGGGTCGTGGTCGCCAAGGGGGAGCAGGTGACCCATCTCAAGATTGGCGACAAGGTCGCCGCGCTGATTTCGGGTGGCGGCTATGCCGAGTACAGCGTCGCCCACCAGAGCAATGTCCTGCCCCTGCCGCCCGGATTGAGCTTTGTCGAAGCGGCGGCGCTGCCGGAAACCTTTATGACGGTCTGGTCAAATATGTTTGAACGGGGTCAGTTCAAAAAAGGGGACATTATCTTGATCCATGGCGGTGCCTCCGGCATCGGCACGACCGCCACCATGCTGGCCAAGGCATTTGGCGCCGCCAAAATCATCACCACGGTCGGCTCACCCGAGCAGCAGGCCGCCAGCATCAAGCTGGGCGCGGATGTGGCCGTGCTCTACAAGGAGGAGGATTTTGTCGAGGCCGTGCATGCAGCCACCGATGGCCATGGCGCCGACATCATTCTCGATATCATTGGCGGAGAGTATGTCGTGCGCAACTATGCGGCGGCCGCCATCAATGGTCGCATAGTCCAGATCGGCATTATTGCGGGCGCCGCCCCCAATCTGGATCTGTTTCCCATGCTGCAAAAGCGGCTGACCCATATCGGCTCCACCCTGCGCTCGCGGACACCGCAGGAAAAAGCCGATCTGATCGCCCAGCTGCAAACTCATGTCTGGCCATTTATCGAACGCGGCGAGGTCAAACCGCAGGTTTACCAGACCTTCCCGCTGGATGAGGCGGCGGCCGCCCACCATTTGCTGGATTCAGGCCGTCATATCGGCAAGCTGGTGTTAACCATGGCACCCTTGTCGTCAGATTGATAAGGCCCATAGTGGAGTAGGCCGAGGTGGATGCGGTGATATCCAACGCGGAAAGTACCCCGCAGCAGGCGTAAGGGTTGCAGAAATAAAAAAGAGACCGGCTATATGCCGGTCTCTTTTTAGGTAAAAGGGAGGAATATTATTTTTATGACATCGAAATAAATAACGCGAACGTCCGATTACGCTTCGCTAATCGAACCTACAGGCTGTGGTGATTTTTCTTGATTGCTCTTCGCTTTTAACTTTGCATTGCGTGCAGATATAAATTTCCTAGCGATTTTTATTTGCTTTTTAGACATTGGAATTTTATCTTTACTGGCAACTGCATTTATTTTAACTTCTAAAATCTCTTCAAATATAGTTAAATTAGGTTTAGTAAATCCTTGGCTAAGGATCAACTCTTGAAAAACCATGGACTCGATAAGTAGATTTTTAACATATTTATTGTCACCATATACAACTGCCTGATAAAATAAATATTTTACCTCATACGCTGTTAGCTGCGATGCTAAAATTCTCCAGTAAGTTTCTTTAATTAGTGGAGCCTTACACTCCTCATCTATAAGGGTAAGGATACTATAGAAAGTACCGATATATCGACTTTGCTTAATAAAAACAGACTTAATAGACCGAATTAGTTCATATTTATAGGCAAGTAGAGCATTCTCTTCACTTGGAAGGGAACGATATCCTTGTGAAGCCCACAATTTATCAAACTTTAAGATTAAGAATCGCAATGCCTCGACACCACAAAGCCGAGTTGATTGCTCTTGGGTTCTGATAGATAAATCTTTAAGATTTTCTTTATATAATTTTAGTAACTGATAAAAAGAATCTTCAAATCTCTGCCTTGCAAAAGTCTGACTCTGTGAAAACATTTCTTTTCTTGTTTCAATCAGCTCTTCTCTCGTTAATTTAAGATCTTCTCTTTGCATAAAGAGAGTCGCTAATATTCCAGAGAATGCAATACCAGTAAAAAATGAAGTTAATACTCCAAAGCTATCCCCAAATGTTCCAGCTTTAGTAATTGAAAGTTCAGAAATTGGCCACACAATCCAAAGTAATGCCGCACCATAGAGAGCAAAAATTAAAAAAATTATTAATAATGATATATAAAATGGCTTTTCGTAACTATTCATATTCAAGCGTGCTCGTTAGAATGAATTGTCAAATGTTACTACTGGGCCCCCATAATGACAATAGTATTACTTGGGTATTTTCATGGCTCGAAAAGTATTTAAAAAATAGTTTATATATATCCATAATTAACTGAAATCTTCCTTGAACTCCATAAAAAATGCCCCCCATCTTGCGATGGAGGGCGTTTTATTTTCCGGCTACTGGGCCAGAGTGGCCCAATGGTCAGCTATTACAGGGACTCTGCGGTCGCAACCACGTTTTCTACGGTAAAGCCGAATTCCTTGAACAGCAGCTCGGCCGGTGCAGACTCACCGAAGGTGGTCATACCGATGATCTTGCCGCCAAAGCCCACGTACTTGTACCAGTAGTCGGCGATGCCGGCTTCGATGGCCACACGCTTGGTGACGGAGGCCGGCAGGACGGACTCTTTGTACTCGGCGGATTGAGCGTCGAACACGTCGGTAGACGGCAGAGAGACCACGCGCACGGCACGGCCCTTGGCAGTCAGCTGCTCATAGGCGGCAACGGCCAGTTCCACTTCGGAACCGGTGGCGATCAGGATCAGCTCCGGAGTACCGGCGCAATCCTTCAGCACGTAACCACCCTTGGCGGTATCGGCCAGTTGCTGGGCAGTACGGTCCATCTGGGCCAGGTTCTGACGAGAGAAGATCAGAGAGGTCGGGCCGTCGGTACGCTCGATGGCGTGTTTCCAGGCGATGGCAGATTCAACCTGGTCACACGGACGCCAGGTGCTCATGTTCGGAGTCAGACGCAGGGAGGCGATCTGCTCAACCGGCTGGTGAGTCGGGCCATCTTCACCCAGACCGATGGAGTCGTGGGTGTAAACGAAGATGGAACGCTGCTTCATCAGGGCGGCCATGCGCAGGGCGTTGCGGGCATACTCCATGAACATCAGGAAGGTAGCGCCGTAGGGGATGAAACCACCGTGCAGGGCGATACCGTTCATGATGGCGGACATGCCGAACTCGCGTACACCGTAGTGGATGTAGTTGCCGGAGGCATCGTCGTTGGTCAGGGACTTGGAGCCGGACCACATGGTCAGGTTGGACGGAGCCAGGTCAGCAGAGCCGCCCATGAACTCCGGCAGCAGCTTGCCGAACGCTTCCAGAGAGTTCTGGGACGCTTTACGGGTCGCAATCTTGGCCGGGTTGGCTTGCAGGGTTTCGATGATCTTGGCGGATTCGGCAGCCCAGTTGGCCGGCAGTTCACCAGCGGTACGGCGCTTGAATTCGGCAGCCAGAGTCGGGTGAGCGGCTTCATAGGCAGCGAACTTGGCAGCCCAGTCGGCTTCCAGTGCAGCACCCTTCTCCTGAGCGTTCCACTCGGCAGCGATATCGGCCGGGATAACGAACGGCGCGTGGTCCCACTTCAGGAAGGCACGGGCGGCGGCGATCTCGTCGTTGCCCAGCGGTGAGCCGTGGCAGTCGTGAGAACCGGATTTGTTCGGAGAACCGTAACCGATGATGGTGCGGCAGCAGATCAGAGTCGGCTTGCCGGTCTCAGCCTTGGCGGCTTCGATGGCGGCATTGATGGCTTCCGGGCTGTGACCGTCAACAGCCGGGATAACGTGCCAGCCGTAGGCTTCGAAACGCTTGACGGTGTCGTCGGTGAACCAGCCTTCAACGTGACCGTCGATAGAGATACCGTTGTCATCCCAGAACGCGATCAGTTTGCCCAGTTGCAGAGTACCTGCCAGGGAGCACGCTTCGTGGGAGATACCTTCCATCAGGCAGCCGTCGCCCATAAAGGCGTAGGTGTAGTGGTCAACGATGTCGTGGCCCGGCTGGTTGAATTGCTCAGCCATGGCTTTTTCGGCGATCGCCATACCAACGGCGTTGGTGATGCCCTGACCCAGCGGGCCAGTGGTGGTTTCAACGCCCGGTGCATAGCCGTACTCCGGGTGACCCGGGGTGCGAGAGTGCAGTTGGCGGAAGTTTTTCAGATCGTCGATGGAGAGGTCATAACCGGAGAGGTGCAGCAGGGAGTACAGCAGCATGGAGCCGTGGCCGTTGGAGAGAATGAAACGGTCGCGGTCGGCCCACTTGGGGTTGTTCGGGTTATGTCTGAGGTGGCTACGCCACAGCACTTCGGCGATATCCGCCATTCCCATGGGGGCGCCCGGGTGACCGGAGTTGGCTTTTTGAACGGCATCCATACTCAATGCACGAATGGCATTGGCAAGCTCTTTACGAGAAGGCATCTGAATCTCCTGCGATTGCTTCATTTGATGGCCAAGATTAAGGCGCGTTATTGTCCCAGCAGGGCGCGCGGCGTGCAAATATTATCTGGATGAATAAAGTGGCTTTGGGAGGACAATCGCTTTTCTTGCCCTCTATTGACCAAAGCAACCAGAGAAAAACGTTTGATTTCCATCCCTTTCGGGATAGGAGAGCACCGCTTGTGACCCATTGGACACTGCGCGACAAAATAGTGCTGGCAATCGGGGGGGGCGCTAATTAAAATAGACGTCCAGATGTAGATACCTCTACACCATCCCATTCATCCGGTTATTGCCGTGGCGATAACCCAGACAAGCTGAGACTCTTATCATGGCAAAGCTGTTTACTTCCGAGTCGGTCTCCGAAGGCCATCCCGACAAGATTGCGGACCAGATCTCCGATGCGGTACTGGACGCCATCCTCAAGCAAGATACCAAGGCCCGTGTTGCCTGCGAGACCCTGGTCAAGACCGGTATGGTCATGGTGGCCGGCGAAGTAACCACCTCTGCCTGGGTTGATATCGAAGAGATCGTGCGTGATACCGTACGTGAAATCGGCTACACCCACTCCGACATGGGCTTCGATGCTGACTCCTGCGCCGTGCTGAACGCCATCGGCAAGCAGTCCCCGGACATCAACCAGGGCGTTGACCGCAGCGATCCGCTGGAGCAGGGCGCTGGCGACCAGGGCCTGATGTTCGGCTACGCCACCAACGAAACCGACGTGCTGATGCCGGCCCCCATCACCTACTCTCACCTGCTGGTGAAGCGTCAGGCTGAAGTGCGCAAGAACGGCACCCTGCCGTGGCTGCGTCCGGATGCCAAGAGCCAGCTGACCTTCGCCTACGACGACGCAGGCAAGATCATCGGTGTGGATGCCGTTGTGCTGTCTACCCAGCACGCCGAATCCATCAGCCACAAGGATCTGGTTGAAGCGGTACGCGAAGAGATCATCAAGCCGGTGCTGCCGGCCGAGTGGGTCAACAAGGACACCAAATACTTCATCAACCCGACCGGCCGTTTCGTTATCGGCGGCCCAATGGGTGACTGCGGTCTGACCGGTCGCAAGATCATCGTCGACACCTACGGCGGCATGGCTCGTCACGGTGGTGGCGCCTTCTCCGGTAAGGATCCGTCCAAGGTTGACCGCTCCGCTGCCTACGCCGCCCGCTACGTGGCCAAAAACATCGTTGCCGCCGGTCTGGCCGATCGCTGTGAAATCCAGATCTCCTACGCCATCGGCGTGGCCGAGCCAACCTCCATCAGCGTCGAGACCTTCGGCACTGCCAAGGTCGCCGAAGAACTGCTGGTCAAGCTGGTGCGCGAGCACTTCGAACTGCGCCCGTATGGCCTGATCGAAATGCTGGATCTGAAGCGTCCGATCTACCAGGCTACCGCAGCCTACGGTCACTTCGGTCGCGACGAGTTCCCGTGGGAGCAGACCGACAAGGCCGAACTGCTGCGTTCTGCCGCTGGCCTGTAAGGCTCGCTGTTGTGATAAAAGGGGAGCCTGGCTCCCCTTTTGCTTATCCGCTATCTGACGAGATGTTGATGTCTGCCACTCCTGCCCAGCTTGTCGCCCTGCTGCAACAACGCGTAGAAGCTTGCTTTGTGCAGGCCGAGGCGCGCCTTGGCCGCACCTTCCCCCGCCCGCGGATCTACTGCAATATGCGGGGCCGGGCGGCGGGATCGGCGCGGCTGCAAACCTGGGAGTTGCGCTTCAACCCTGCCCTCTATCAGGCCAACCAGCAGGCGTTTCTGGATGAGGTGGTGCCCCACGAGGTGGCCCATCTGCTGGTCTATGCCCTGTGGGGTGACGGGCGCGGCAAAAGCCGGGTCTTGCCCCACGGCAGGCAGTGGCAATCGGTGATGCGGGAGGTGTTCGGCCTTGAGCCCAGAACCACCCACAGCTTCGATCTGGCGGTATTGGCCCAGCACACTGTGCCCTATCGCTGCCTCTGCCAGCAGCATCAGCTCTCTATTCGCCGTCACAACAAGGTGGTGCGTGGCGAGGCCCGCTATCACTGCCGCCGCTGCAAGCAGCCGCTGGAGCGGGAACGGCCGGAGCCAGAGCAGTAAGCCAGCGTGTGTCGCGCCCCTGTGGTAGGGTGCCCGCCATCGTTCGTCAATCACCCGTTTTGCAAGGAATCCCATGCGTTTCATCTCCTCCCTCGCCCTGACCCTGCTGGCCGGTTTGCCGCTGCTCAGCGCCCCCCTGCACGCCCAGACCTTTCGTGAAGCCAAGCAGGATCTGGTGAAGCTCTATCGCAGCCAACCTGCGGTCACCACCTTCTACTGCGGCTGTGACATCGACTATCAGGGCAAGAAAATGAGCCCGGATCTCGCCAGTTGCGGCTATGAGCCGCGCAAGCAGGCCAAGCGCGCCGCCCGCATCGAGTGGGAACACGTGGTACCGGCCTGGGAGTTCGGCCACCAGCTGCAATGCTGGCAGGATGGCGGTCGCAAAAACTGCGAAAAAGCGAGCCCCGAGTTCAACAAGATGGAGGGGGACATGCACAACCTCTTCCCCGCCATTGGCGAGGTGAACGGCGATCGGGCCAACTACCGCTTCTCCGACTGGAACGGCAAGCCGGATCAGTACGGCCAGTGCCAGATGCTGGTGGATTTCAAGGATCGTCGGGTGCAGCCGCCCAAGGGGCAGGTACGGGGCCAGATTGCCCGAGCCTACCTCTACATGAGCCAGCAGTATGGGCTGCGTCTGGCAGCGCAACAGCGTAAACTGTTTGAAGCCTGGGATCGCCAGTACCCGGCAGAGGGCTGGGAGTGCGAGCGCAATCGCCGCATCGGCAAGCTGCAGGGCAATACCAATCCCTTTATTGAAAAGCAGTGCCAATAACCCCATTTGACCAGGGAGGGGGATCGCCCCTCCTATAATGAAACCCTTCTTCACTGCCGCGTGAGCCTTGCTCGGCGCAGGATATAAAGGGTTTCCAAGCAAGAGACTGACAAGCAGCCATGCGCATTCCACGTATCTATGAACCGGCCACCCTGCAAGTTGGCCAGACCATCGCCCTGTCGGAAGACGGCGCCAACCATATCGGCCGGGTACTGCGCATGCAGCCGGGCCAGCAGCTTGAGCTGTTTAACGGCGATGGCAATCAATATCCCGCCACCATCGCCAGCGTTGGCAAGAAGTCGGTGGAAGTAACCATCGACCGCTGCGACGTCCAATCGGTGGAGTCACCGCTGGCCATCCACCTCGGTCAGGTGATCAGCCGTGGCGACAAGATGGACTTCACCATCCAGAAATCGGTGGAGCTGGGCGTCACCTGCATCACCCCGCTCTTCTCCGAACGCTGTGGCGTCAAGCTGCCGGCAGACCGCTTGGAGAAGAAGCGCGAGCAGTGGCAAAAGGTGGTGATCAGCGCCTGCGAACAGTGCGGCCGCAACGTGGTGCCAGAGGTGCGCATGCCGATGGAACTGGACGCCTGGCTGGCAGAAGAGACCAAGGAACTCAAGCTCAACCTGCACCCGCGCGCCGAGTACAGCATCAACACCCTGCCCGTTCCCGAGCATGGGGTGCGCCTGCTGATTGGCCCGGAAGGGGGATTGTCGAGCGACGAGATCGCCCGTACCGTGCAGGAAGATTTCAAAGAGATGCTGCTGGGGCCGCGGGTGCTTCGCACCGAAACCGCCGCCCTGACTGCGATCACTGCGCTGCAGTGCCGCTTTGGCGATCTCGCTTGATACTATCGGCCGCATCAATCAGCCCCATGGCTGCATCGACGCAGCCTCAAGCGGACGATTACGCTGCGCTAATCGACCCTACAACCCTATCGAGCCATTAAAAAGGAACAGCGGATGACCATTAAACTCGGCATCGTGATGGACCCCATCTCGGCCATCAACATCAAGAAAGATTCCAGCTTTGCCATGCTCGAAGAGGCGCAAAAGCGCGGCTATGAGCTCTTCTATCTGGAGATGAAGGATCTCTACATGGAAGCCGGTCGCGCCTTTGGCACCATGCGCCCGCTCACCGTCAAATATGACTATGCCGACTGGTACACCCTGGGCGAGGTGGTGGATCAGCCCCTCTCCAACCTCGATGTGATCCTGATGCGAAAGGATCCGCCGTTCGATACCGAATTTATCTACGCCACCTACATGCTGGAGCGGGCCGAGGATGAGGGTTGCCTTATCGTCAACAAGCCGCAGAGCCTGCGCGACGCCAACGAGAAGCTCTACACCGCCTGGTTTGCCGAGCACACCCCGACCACGCTGGTAACCCGCCGCGCCGACAAGCTGCGCGCCTTCCACGCGAAACACAAGGACGTCATCCTCAAGCCGCTGGACGGCATGGGCGGCGCCTCCATCTTCCGCATGAAGGAAGATGACGCCAACGTCGGCGTGATTATCGAAACCCTGACCGCCCACGGCAGCCAGTACTGCATGGCGCAGACCTATCTGCCCGCTATCAAGGATGGCGACAAGCGGGTGCTGGTGGTGGACGGTGAACCGGTTCCCTACTGTCTGGCCCGTATTCCGGCGCAAGGCGAAACCCGTGGCAATCTGGCGGCCGGTGGCCGTGGTGAAGCCCGTCCCCTGAGCGAAGCTGACTGGGCTATTGCCCGCGCGGTGGGCCCGACGTTGAAAGAGAAAGGCCTCATCTTCGTCGGCCTCGACATCATCGGCGATCGGCTGACCGAGATTAACGTCACCAGCCCGACCTGCATTCGCGAGATTGAAGCGGCCTTCGATGTGCACATCACCGGCATGTTGATGGATGCCATCGAGCGTCGGCTGGGCAAATAATCGCTAGGCAGGCTAACCGGCCTGTTCAGGGGTAACCCGTCCCTGACAAGCCCCAAAACAGAGAGGGAGGCCCAGCGCCA
>NZ_JBFODQ010000039.1:0-2298 GCF_040908355.1 Aeromonas sp. R2-2
CCCGAGATATCGAGCTCCTTGGCTTTGGCCCCTTGCTCCGAGCTGCTGGTCGAGCTGGTCTGGCCGCTGCTGTCCTTGTCCTGAAACTGCATCGAGGCGGTTATCCGCATCGACTTCATCACAATTGGCTCACCGTCCAGGGTGAGCATGGCGGTTTGGCTCATCGGATTAACTCCTGCCAGAAGGTGAGCGGGGAGGGGGAGAGCAGCAGGGCGCCGACCGTCATGCTGTGGCTATGGTCTGGCGGGCTGCTCTGGCCCAATTGGGCGGCCAGGCTTGCTGCATCACCTTGTGCTTGCCAGTGCCACAGCTGGCCACTGATGGCCGTCAGCTTTCCCAGTGCCTGTTCGAGCTCGGTCAGTCTGGCAGAGCGTCGTTCTGCCAGGGTGGCCAGCTGGGCGATCGGGGTGGTGGCCCCCTGTGCCAGGCTCTCCAGCTGGGCGATCTCGGCCCCGAGCAGTGAGCGAGTCGAGCGCAGCGGATCCCATACCAGCGGCTCATCAGTCTTCCAGCGTGGCACCTTGGCGGCGGTGGGTTTGCTCATGGCATCGTTGCTGGCTGTGAGGCGGCGCAGAGCCGCGCACCACTCCGGCAGCGGCAGGATGGCGCAAAGCGGGGCCAATGCATCGGCCAGCGAGGTTTCGCTGTTACCGGTGACCAGCCAGGCGATGGCGTGCAACTGGCCAGTCGGCAGCAAGGGATCGGCCCCGTCCTGCAGCTTGGCGGCAAGGGTGGCCACCGCATTGGGGGCGGCGAGGCTGTACTGGTTGCCCTGGTGCTGGCCCACCCCATGCAGATAGGGGGTGACCGTCAGGCAGCGGCCGGTGACCAGCAGCCGGTCGAGCTCTGCCCGCAGCCCAGCGAGCGCAGCAGCGGCTTGGCTGATTGGAGTGGGACGGTATTGCGCCCTGGGCGCCAGTGCCTGCAAGCGAGCCACTGCACCAGCCTGGCTGTCAGGTAGTTGGCCAAGCACCCCGCTGGCGCCAGTGTGTATCGCCTCGGTACTGGCTGGCCAGCGCAGCGTGCCTTGTGTCCAACTCATTGCGGGGCATCCGGCCAGGCCACATCGGTGGGCCAGCCCTCACTTTGCGGCATGCGATAGAGGGCGACCCGGTAGCGTTGCCAAGCGGTGAGCTGGGACTTCTCGCGCTCGCTGATAATGCCGAGTTTGTCGGCATCCTCCAGCGGTGCCATGACGGCCGCCGCCCGTTTGAGCGCTTCATTCAGGCGGGCCTGCAGCTCTGCCTCGGTCGGGGGCGGCGGAGTGATCACCTTGATCTCGCCAAACTCGCCAAAGACAGCGCGGCTATAAAGCTCGCGGCCATGCGGCGCTGGGTCATCTTTTCGGGCGGCGAACTGCACCTTTTCGGGGAGGTGGGCAAACAGCACATCCAGCGTGATGCTATCGGTGTCATCCGCATAATGGCGAGGTCGTTCTGCACTAATTACTTCGATAGGTTCCATCATGTTCTCCTACTCTTACGCAACGCGGATCCACAGGGTTGTTCGGTCGTCCCAACGGTCATCTTGTTGGTCAGATACGAAACCCAGACACTTCCAGGTACCTGGTAGCGCCCAGTTTCGGTTTTGCCCCCATTCAGAGCAGTTGGCGGGACGCAGAGAGGAGCCAGCGATAAGATCAGAGGGGTTCATGGCGGCGGCGTGTCCAGGAATGACGGCTGCCATCATGTAGGTGCCCACTTGTGCCCAGCCGCTTGCAACAATGTCCTGGTTGCCTTGGGCTGCGGTGTGTACGTGGCTATAGTGCGGCTCACGGTTGGGGCTATAGACCCTCTGACCTGCGTCATGCACCGCGCCTGGCGCATAAAAATTGCCGCCCCAGTCAAAGCGATAGATTGCGGATGGAGAGCCCGGGCCATTCCCTTCGCCAGAACGAACCATCAAGATGCCATGCCCCCATGTCGGGCCCCCTTCTCGAAGAATGCCGAGTTCCACCTGGGTGGTATAACCTTGGCCATTAACTGCGTTTTTGCCCCTGACGATCGGGTAGTAATCCGACGAGCCGGCCACTAACCCAAAATTCACATGAAAGGGGGCTGTGTTGGCCCATTGGTCGCCATAAGCGTGAGAGTTATTGGCTGCCCAATGCCCTCCGTAAACCTCGAAGGCACCAGGCGTCAGGCTCGCGATTGTCTTTGCCCATCCCCCCGCACCGTTGGTCGACCACCACTGGATCGCGCCAGTACTCTCCAGCTCCATCGCGGCCGCATGCTTGCCCGGGATGTGCATCTCGAACATGGGGTTGGCATCGGCCTTGACCTGGATCCGCCTGCTTTC
>NZ_JBFODQ010000004.1:0-9460 GCF_040908355.1 Aeromonas sp. R2-2
GTTGATCTGCCGCGCTCATAACGCGCATCACAATGACAATGCCGCCCGGTCGAAAGACCGGGCGGCATTTTTTGTGTAATTTTCAGTGGAGTTGTATCTCCACCTGATGTTTTTTGTTCTTGAGGTAAACAGATAAGAAGGCTCTTCTTCATTATTTGATTGACGACTCGTTATGGTTTTTCTGGCTGAACTTTCGTCATCGAATATCTCTTTCTAATAGTGTGCTTCTCTTGTGATTAATGGATTAACCAATTAGCGTGTTTTGGCGAGGTGCAGATGCACCATCTGATAAAGCGTCACTGAGGAGTAGATGATGAAGCTGATGATCCCGCCCATGGTGGATTTTGCGACCGGCAGTTTGTCAGGTGCCGAGCTGGTGGAGAAGTGTACAAGGTTGGCTGATCTGCATGGCTTGTTTGCTGAGCCGGCGGCTGAAGCGGAGGTTGATCCGCAAACTGTGCTCTATCGCGTGGCGATGTTGCCCAGCAGTGGCGTGGAGGGGGATCTCAACATGGGCGTCACCCATCTTGAGGCCGGCAGGATAGGGAGCGCGTTTTTTATGACCCGCGGTCATATCCATGCCCGGGCCGAGCAGGCGGAGTACTACTTCGGGTTGTGCGGGACCGGCTTGCTGCTGTTGCAGGATATGGCTGGCGTCTGTCGGCTTGAGCAGGTTTTCCCCGGCAGTGTTCACCATATCCCGGGTCACGTGGCCCACCGGCTGATCAATACCGGCGAGACCCGGCTCTCTGCACTGGCGGTCTGGCCTGCCATTGCCGGTCATGATTACCGGCTGATGGCAGAGCGGGGGTTTGGCCTGCGGGTAGTCGCAGGGAAGGAAGGGGAACCTTGTGTTGTGAGCTGCGAGGTGAGTGTCTCAATCACCTAACCCTCAGCCTGCATGGGTCGTGAGCACCCCATTAGCGGCTGCCGCAAGATTGGCGTACCACCAGGGTAGGGGGCAGAATGATGCTCTTGGCCGGTTCGTCGTTGCCGCCCATCCGCTCGAGCAGCAGTTCACCCGCCTTGCGGCCAATCTCCCGTGCCGCCACCGAGACTGTGGTGAGCGCCGGTTCGACCAGCGCGGTTTCCGGCAGATCGTCAAAGCCCACCAGTGCAAAGTTCTGGCCGATGAGCCGCCCCTGCTTACGCAGCGCCAGCATGGCGCCGAGCGCCACCACATCCTGATAGCAGACCGCTGCCGTCACCTCGGGGTGCTGCTCCAGCAGCGCCGTCGTGGCGCGGGTGCCCTCTACCCGGCTGGCGCCGCAGCTGATGATCCACTCCGGTTTGGCAGTGATACCGTGTTCGAGCAGCTTGCTCATATAACCACCGAGGCGTTGGGATCGGCTGATGGAGGTGGGGGTGCCCCCAACAAAGGCGATATGACGGTGGCCGAGTTTCAACAGGTGCTCGGTCGCCAGCTGACAGCCCAGAAAGTTGTCGGTGCCGACAAAGTCTATCGCTACATCCGGCACCGGTCGCACCACCAGAATGCTGGGCATATGGCGACGTTGCAGGCTCTCGAAAAAGCTGTGGGGCGTAGGCTGGGCTGCGCAGATCACCATGCCGGCGGCGCTGTTGCGTTGCAGCGAGTCCATAAACTGCTGCTGCCTTGCCGCCGACTCCTCGCTGTTGGCAAGGAACAGCATCAAATCGTGATGCTCCATCTCCCGGCTCAGGCCCGCCGTCATCTCTGCATAGAAGGGGTTGGTAATGTCGTGCAGCAGCAAACCGACCTGATTGCTGCTCTTGTTGCGCAGGTTGGCGGCGGTCTGGTTGTAGACATAGCCGAGCTCGTCGATGGCCTTGAGTACCCGCTGGCGGGTGTGGTCGGAGATGCGTCCCTTGTTGCGCAAGGTCATGGAGACGGTGGCGGTGGAAACGCCCAGATGGCGGGCAATATCTGCAACAGTCACATTGCTCATGGTGTGGGTCCAGTCATGGTCGTGTCATCAAGATATATCGATTAACCTATGTTTCGGATGAGAGAAGGTTGCAAGTGAGAGGTTGATCACGAATTTCACCGCCCATGCCGATGATATATCCCAATGTTTGAGGTTAATCGTGTTTATCAGGTTGTGGTTAATGGGTTAATCGATTTATCTCTGTCGTAGATGTCAACGAGAGAGCAAGCCAATGATTCATTCGAGTTACATTTCCAACTACGACAAATATCCAGAAGTGACTGTTGTTGGATATGAGCGGGCCGCCTGTGCGGGATGGGATGAGATTGCTCATCAGCTGCAAGCCAAAGTGAACGGGCAAGACAGGGCGAAAGTGGTACTGGTGATCGACTGCTATCACGGCGTGGATCAGACCGAGCTACGCACCCAGCTGCTGACCAGATTCGGGCCTCACACGCTCATTGATGTGGAACAGGCGCGCCTGCCCGAACCCAAAGTGCTGGCGATGCTGGATCGCTTCATCACCGATGACAGGGTCTTTGGCGTGCTGGCACCCCACAAGATGGTGGAGTTTTTTGACCCGGTCGCCTTGGCGCGCCTGCAACAGCAGGTCGCAGAGATAGCCGAAGGTCTGGTGGTGGTGATGGGCTGCGGCGCCTCGCTGGTGGCGAAAGGGAATGTGCGAGTCTATGCCGATCTTGCCCGCTGGGAGATCCAGCAGCGTCTGCGTCGTAAAGCGATTGGCAACTGGGGCGCTGATAACACCGAAGAGGACATATTGCGCCGCTACAAGCGCGCCTTCTTCATCGAATGGCGAGTGTTTGACCGCCATAAATTGGCCCAGCTACCCACCATCGATTTCCTGCTCGACACCAACACTAGGGACAAGCCGACCATGGTAACGGGGGCGGCACTGCAACAAGGGTTGCATCAGGCGGTGCACCAGCCGTTCCGGGTTGTTCCCTTCTTCGATCCTGGGGTCTGGGGCGGGCAGTGGATGAAGCAGGTGTGTGATCTGGACCCAGCCCAACCCAACTACGCCTGGTGCTTTGACTGCGTACCCGAGGAGAACAGCCTCTATCTGCGCTTTGGCGAGGTGAGGGTGGAGATCCCGTCGCAAAACCTGGTGCTGTGCCAGCCCAGCGCCTTGCTTGGGGAGCGGGTACACGCCCGCTTTGGCGCCGAGTTCCCGATCCGGTTCGATTTTCTCGATACGGTGGGGGGGCAGCCGCTCAGTCTGCAGGTGCATCCGCTGACCGAATACATCCAGCAGGAGTTTGGCATGCACTACACCCAGGACGAGAGCTACTACCTGCTTGATGCCAAGCCGGACTCCTGCGTCTATCTCGGCACCCGCAACGGTATCGACCCGCAGGAGATGCTGGCAGATCTGGCTGCCGCCCAGCGCGGCGAAAAGCCTTTCGATGACGAGCGTTTCATCAACCGCTTCCCGGCCCGCAAGCACGATCACTTCCTGATCCCGGCTGGAACCGTCCACTGCTCGGGAGAGGGGGCCATGGTGCTCGAGATCAGCGCCACCCCCTACATCTTCACCTTCAAGCTGTGGGACTGGGGTCGGGTCGGGCTTGACGGCATTCCGCGCCCCATCCATCTGGAGCATGGCAGCAAGGTGATCCAGTGGGAGCGTGATACCGACTGGACCCGTGAACATCTGGTCAATCGCATCGAGCTCATCGCCGAAGGGGAAGGTTGGCGTGAAGAGCGCACCGGACTGCATGAGCGGGAATTTATCGAGACCCGTCGCCACTGGTTCAGTGTGCCGGTGGAGCACGACACCAGCGGCACGGTGCAGGTGCTCAATCTGATTGAGGGACGAGAGGCGACGGTGGAGAGTCCCGACAATGCGTTCACACCGTTTGTGGTGCACTACGCCGAGACTTTCATCGTACCGGCCTCGGTCGGGCGTTATCGCATCCGCCCGAGTGGCGAGAGTGAAGGGGCGACCATCGCCACCATCAAGGCCTATGTGAGGGGGTAACCAAGATGCTGAGGATCCTTATCGCAACCCATGGTTCACTGGCGCCGGCCCTGCTGGCCAGCGCCAGCATGGTCTACGGCGAGCTGCCCGCCGTAGCCACAGTCTCTCTTACCGAAGAGGGGGGAATAGAGGCGTTTCGCACCGAGTTTGAACAGACCCTGCGCCGTCATGGCGCGGGGGCTGACGGGGTGCTGGTGCTGTGCGACATGGAGTGCGGCACCCCCTACAACGTGGCATGCCGTTTTGCATTTGACCCCGACTGGCCGCAGCCGGTAGCCGTGGTGACCGGGGTGAACTTTCCCATGCTGCTGATGAGTGCCGACTGGCTGGCGGCGACCGATGTGCACGAGGCGGCCCGCCAGTTGCTGGCCCAGGCACTGGAATCCATGGTGATCGCGGCCCCGGCGGCGCACCAGCAAGATGACAACTTCTAGGAGAGCGAGATGGCGATTTCATTTGTACGCATTGACGATCGGGTGATCCATGGCCAGCTGGTGACGCGCTGGGCCAGAGAGCTGCCCTGCGACGGCATCGTCGCGATTGATGACGAGGTGGCGGCCGATCCGCTGCTCTCCCAGGTGATGATCGGCGCGGTGCCGGACACCAAGGTGTGGCTGTTCGACGTGGCGACGGCCATTGCCAAGCTGCCCAAGGTGATCGCCAGTGATAAGCGCTACTTCGTGATTGGCAAGTCGCCGGTCACCCTGCAGCGCCTGTGCGCCGCCGGGATCTCCCTGGATAATCTCAACGGCAAGATCAACGTCGGGCCCATGAGTGCCCGCGAGCAGACTACCACCATAGGCCCCAACCAGTCGGTGACGGCGCAGGAGATCGCCGCCTTTGATTACTTGGCCAATCTTGGTCACGAGATCGACTTTCGGCTGGTACCGGATGCCAGTCATTACAGCTGGGCAGATGCCCAGAAAAAGCTGAAATAGGGAGCAGAGATCATGTTTCTGGAAGCAACACTCATCGGGATACTCTGCTATCTCGGTGCTCTCAGCAGCCCCTGGCTGCTGGGCTTGACCGGTGGCTGGTACACCATTACTCGCCCGTTGGTATCGGGCATGCTGGTCGGTGCCATTCTGGGGGATATTCAGACCGGGATCCTGATCGGGGTGGCGGTGCAGGCCGTCTATATCGCCATGGTGACGCCGGGCGGTTCCATGCCGGCGGATCTCAACTTCGTCGCCTTTCCGGCCATTGCGCTGGGCATCATGTCGGGCAAGGAGCCGTCGGTTGCCGTGGCGATTGCCGCCACTATCGGCATCGCCGGGACCATCCTCTTCAACTTCATGATGGTGTTCAACTCCTACTGGAACCACAGGGCCGATGTGGCGCTGGAGCAGGGCGATGAACAGGGGGTTTACCTCAACAGCGCCATCTTCCCGCAGGCCAGCAACTTTGTGCTGCGTTTCGTGCCGACTTTCATTGCCGTCTACTTCGGCAACCAGTACATCGAAGGGTTCATGAACAGCCTGCCGGAGCTGGTGATCCGTACCATGACGGTGGTGGGCGGCATTCTGCCTGCAGTCGGCATTGCCATCTTGCTCAAGCAGATCATCAAGCAGAACAGCATGCTGATCTACTTCCTGGTGGGCTTTGTCGGCATCGTTTTTCTCAAGCTCAACATGGTGGGGCTGGTAATGATTGGGGCCCTGCTGGCGCTCATCCACTACAACTACAAGCCGGAACCACGCCCGGCAGTCGCTGCCCGTGCTGCCACCCAAACCGATGATGAGGATGAATTCTGATGAACACAGAGCTGCAATCAGGGGAACTGGCGGCCAAGCAACCGGTTGCTCTTACCTCACGGGATCTGCGTGCCTGCTGGCGTTCGTGGATGATGTACAACCTATCCTCCATGAGCTTCGAGCGACTCGAATCGTTCGGATTTTGCCTCGGCATGATGCCGGCGCTCAAGAAGCTCTATCCCGGCAAGGCTGAACGGATGGAGGCGATGAAACGCCATGCCTCCTTCTACAACACCGAGCCCCAGAGCGGCGCCATTATCAATGGGTTGGCAGTCGGGCTTGAAGAGAAGCGGGCCAATTGCGAGAAGATCGACGGTGAGACCATCAACACCCTCAAGGTCGGCCTGATGGGCCCCATCGCTGGCATCGGTGATTCCATGATCCCCGGTATGCTGGTGCCCATTCTGCTCAGTATCGGTATGGCGCTGGCGGCAGGGGGGAGTGTGCTGGGGCCGCTGTTTTACATCATCAGCTTCAACGCCATCGCCATTACTGGCTCCTACATGTTGTTTATGAAGGGCTACAAGCTTGGCACTGGTTCGGTGGAGTCTCTGGTCAGTTCCGAGTCGGCCAAGCTGCGCGAGGCGCTCTCCCTGCTCGGTGTCTTTGTGATGGGCGGTGTTGCGGCCAGTTATGTCAACCTCTCCACCGGGCTAGATTTTGTCACCTCGGACGGGGTCAATATCCAGGTTCAGAGCATGCTGGATGGCATCTTCCCCAAACTGATGCCGCTGGTGGTGGTGCTGGGTACCTGGTATCTGATGGCCAAGCGCAACGTCTCGCCGGTCAAAGCGATGCTCGGGCTGTTGGTGCTGGCCTTTTTCGGGGTCGCCATCGGTCTGTTCTGATGGGGTCAAGGCCATTTGGTCAACAATGGGAGAGCCTGGCTCTCCCTTTTTATCGCCGTTGCGAGAGGTAATTTATGCATATCGAGGTGACTGAGGCCGCACAGCGTTGCCATCGCTGGCTGGTCTCCGAGGCGCTGCCCCTTTGGGGCGCGCAGGGGGGTGACCCCGAGCGTGGTCTGTTTGCCGAGGGATTGGATAGTGCTGGCCAGCCTTTGTGGCAGCCGACCCGTTTTCGGGTACAGAGCCGCCAGATCTATGTGTTCAGCCACGCCACCCTGCTGGGGTGGTACGACGGGCGCACCCTTGCCGAGCGTTCTGCTTTGGTCGGTATGGGTCATTTTGACGATGGGGCGGGGCATAGCGTTTTCTCCATTAATCGGGATGGTTCGATTGCTGACGCATCAGTCTGCAGCTATGAATACGCGTTTGCCCTGCTGGCTGAGTGTTGGCTCTATCGTCTGAGTGGCGATCCACGCTGGCAACAACAGGCCGAGTCGCGCTATCAGGCCATTGAGCAACTCTTTTTGGACCCGCTGCACGGTGGATTCCACTACAGTTGGCCATCTGGCCCACTGCGCAGCCAAAATCCCCATATGCATCTGTTCGAGGCGCTGCTAGTAGCGGCAGACAGCTTTGATGATGTGATATGGCAGCAGCGGGCAACCGCGCTGTATCGGCTGTTTCGTCAGCGTTTTCTGGAACCCGGGTTACTGCGCGAGTTTTTCGACGATGCGCTGCTGGCGCGTCATGCCGACTCCCGTCTCATCGACCCCGGTCATCACTACGAGTGGTGCTGGCTGCTGGCACGCTACCGGACTCTTGCCAGCAGCTGGGAAATCCAGCCAACCAGCACCGAGATTGACGAGGCAATCGGGATATTGACCCGCTTTGCCATCCGCCACGGGCACGGGCAAACCGGGCTGGTGATCGATGAGCTGACCGATGATGGGCAAATCTATCGCGATACCAGCCGGCTCTGGTGCCAGACCGAACATTTGAAAGCGCTCCTGGCGGCTTATGAACAACAGGGGGATGAGGCTACCGCCTGTCAGATCTGCGAGGTGGTTGCGCGGATCTTCCACTACTACTTGTTGCCCGCGAAGCCCGGACAGTGGATTGATCAAGTGGATAGCGAGGGAAAGCCGCTGACCTCTCGTGCGCCAGCCAGCACGTTTTATCATCTGTTTGTGGCGTTTAGCGAACTGGCCCGGATCGCGGGGGTGGGTATCGGGGAGTAGGGTGGCCTATGGGAGACGTTTAAAAATCCCAGCCGGGTTGTGCTTGCGGTTCATTGAGCGCGCCTTCATGAGCCTTGCGCCGCGCAGCCTCGACCCGGCGTTTGCGATCCCGGCACAGGCGCATCACCTCTTGTTGCTGGGCAGGGGTCATGGTGAGCCAGTTGAAACGCTCCTCGCGATTGCGCAGGCACCCCTTGCAGTAGCCTTTGTTGTTCACTTCGCAGACCCCGATGCAGGGGCTCTGCAGCGGGAATATTTCGAGCTGTTCCATCCATCACCTCGCACATCCTGTCACCTTGTTATAACCCAGCGGATCCCCTTTGGAGAAATCCTGCTTCAAGTGATTGATGTCGTTTGCTTTCCCCCTGCAAATTTGGCATCTTCCCCGCCGAGCATGGCTCTTGGCGTTATATGAGGACATATGAACAAACACGCGTACTGGCTGACCGCCGCAGTGCTGGGACTGGCCGGTTGTGCGGGCAATTCTGACAAAGCAGAAGTGCCCAAAAAACAGACCGACAACAGATGCTTTCTTAACTGCGAGGTGCCGGAAAATCTGGGCAAGCAGTATCTGGACGGGACCTTGCCAGAGGATCTGGTGAGGGTGGAGCGGGTCAATAGCCGTGCGCGTGCCGACTACAGCAAGTTTGGCCTGCAAAGCAGACTGGTATTGGAGCGCTCCGGCAAGATGACCCGCCGTTATGGCGAGCTCTATCATCAGCTCTCCCGCTGGGTCGCGGGCGGTGGCAATCCTGCCGACATCACCCGTTACGGTATCAGCCTGGCTCAGCTGGGCGGCGCCGATCGCATGGGTAACGTGCTCTTTACCGGTTACTACTCGCCGGTGCTGGAGGTGCGCCACCGCCCGGATGCCAAGTACAAATATCCCATCTATGCCATGCCCAAATGTGGCGGTCGCTGTCCGACCCGGGCCGAGATCCATCAGGGGGCCTTGGCCAATCGCGGGCTGGAGCTGGGTTACAGCAAATCCCTTATCGACAACTTCCTGATGGATGTGCAGGGCTCGGGCTTTGTCCACTACGGGGATGACGATCGGCTGCAATATCTGGGCTACAGCGGCAAGAACGGCCACGGTTACGTGAGTATCGGCCGGGTACTGATCGACCGCGGTGAAGTGCCCAAAGAGCAAATGTCGATGAAGGCCATCAAGGAGTGGGCCAACCGTCAACCGGAGGAGAGCGTCAAGGAGCTGGTGGAGCAGAACCCCTCCTATGTCTTCTTCGAGCGTCGACCCACCAATGATGTGATCGGCGCCGCCGGTATCCCGCTGCTGCCGCTGGCGGCCGTTGCCGCCGACAAGACCTTGCTGCCGATGGGTACCCCGATCCTCGCCGAAGTCCCCTTGCTCGATAAAGAGGGCAATTGGACCGGCAAGCACCAGCTGCGCTTGTTGATTGCGCTGGATGTGGGCGGGGCGGTGAAGAAGGGGCACCTCGATCTCTACCACGGTATGGGTGAGAAGGCTGGCGTCGCAGCCGGTCACTACAAGCACTTTGGCCGGGTTTGGAAGCTGGGCCTGCACCACGGGCCGACCGCTGCCCCCTGGTTGTAATCCTCTGAGGGGTTGGGCGTCTGTCATCGGGCGCCCGAGCAAACCCGAACAAAGATGAAGTGACAAAAAAAGCCGCCGGATTGCTCCGGCGGCTTTCTATTTTGTGCGAGTGGCAGCTGGTGGTTGCGTCAGCTTTTCTGG
>NZ_JBFODQ010000040.1:0-12838 GCF_040908355.1 Aeromonas sp. R2-2
TGTTCAGGTTGAGCCGGAATGAGCGTTCACATTGGTCCGGAAATGGTGTTCACGTTGAACCGGAATCGGTGTTCATGATCGGCCGGAATATGCACCTTGCGGCTATCTCTGCAACTCACGCGCCCTGCGGAGATAACGGTTACCGGATATTCCATCAGCAGAGAGCTCGGCTCTTGCCAAGCGGCACCCCGTGAATCGTGAGAGACATATCCGAAGCGCATATCTGCACGACTCATACAAAAAGCGATATCACGCAGTTAATCCTGCACGACAAAATTAATCGCAAACAATGAGTGATATTGAGCAAAGTAACAGTGAAGTGAAACGATGGTAAAAAGGATACAAGCGAGGATGTAGATAACAATGGGGTGAAGGGGCAGATTGGATAACCACGAGTAAAACGGCAAAAATAATGCCGCTTAAAGGCGGCATTATTCAATCTCTGAACCTGACGAATTAGATCAGGAAATCGTTCAGGTCTTTACCCAGAGCTACTTGAGCAGCAATGGCTTTCGGCATACGGCCTTGACCGGTCCAGGTTTTTTCCTGGCCATCTTCTTCGTACTTGTATTTAGCCGGACGCGGAGCACGCTTGCTCTTGGCTGCGCCAGTTGCAGCAGCCGGAGCTGCGGCAGTCGCCAGCAGCTCGCGAGGATCAATACCAGCCTGCTGCAGCATTTCGGTGAATTCATTCAGCTTGCGCTGACGCTCTTCCTGTTCAGCACGCTCCTGTTCAACAGAATCGGCACGCTCTTGGTAAACCAGATCAAACTTCTCTTTAGCTTCCAGCAGTTGCTCAAACGGCAGCTCACGAATAGCCGCACGCAGACTGCGAATGTTCAGCAGAACTTTCAGAAACTCGTTCATTATTTCCTCACAAAAAAGTCGGTTACAGGGATACCGTTTCAGAATAGCATGGACAATTCGCGAGAACATACAGTTTTTCTATATTAACGTTCTTTTTTTCTTAAATTTCACCATCAAGATCGAATGCTTGCCCCTATCAATAACAAACTGGCTGGAATGCAGATCTTCCGGGTAGAGAGGTGATTACTATCTTGTGTTCAAGAAACATCGGTATTTCAAGACTCATTAATTTCCAGTTCAGCATCTAAGGAGGGTGCGAATAAGCACCCTCCACAACGAAACTGAAAAATTTAGTTTATTAAATTCAAATGCTTACAAGGGCGCATTTTTATGTTTGGTGACTTATTCGCACCTTCCCTGGCCGTCCAGAAGGTAAACAATAAAAAAGCCAGCCGCTTTTAAGGGCTGGCTTTCTATGTAGCCAAATAGCACTATTTATTTTTGGTTATATTATTGCCTGATTGGTCAACACCGGTAATCACTGCCTGTGAAGCGGACCTTGTTAAAAGGGGCTCGGTTGGATAGAGCTTGAGCGCTTCCGTTCGCATCGTATTGGCTTCCTCGGTACGACCCAATGCATTAAGCGCGATCACCATATTGGCGTATATGTTGGCACGCGGTGTATGGCGTACGAATGCCTGCCCCCACTCCAGATAAGCTTCCAGTTCGGTCTTGTTATTTGTCTGCAAACCCACCATTAGACGAACCGAGTTCACATCAAACTCGACTCGGGTCAACCAGGCCATGGGATTGACGATATCAAGTAGCAAAGTCGGCTCTTTATACCCACCTCTTTCGTACTTGGTGACTACCCATGCGGTGTGAATTGCTGTGAGCATAAAGGGAACAACCAGCAGCGGGATAGCGATCGCCATAAATCGCAGTAACAGCCATGGGCGGCATTCCATATCCCACCATGATGAGAAACCCTGACTCGCCAGGTTGGTCTCCTCAATTTCGGTATCGATGATATAAATCAGCGTCAGCAACAGCCACCACAACACGATCGCATGGTAGAGCGGGTATTCCGTCTGGGTATGAAGCAATATCGGTGTAACCAAAGCAAGTAGTCCCATGGCATTTACCCAACGCACACTCGCCAGACGCCATAATAATGCGCCCCCCATGATCACCATGCCGACCATGGGTGCAATACCGCCCTCAACAGCCCAATAGAGAAACTCGTTGTGGGGGTGGTCGAGATTGTACTCAATCTGCACCATGGACGGATTCAGTGCTTTATCAGCCATGTAGTGATGAAGAAAAACAGATTCAAAACTGCCGTATCCCCAACCACTCCAGGGAGCCTGTGCAATCAGTTTTGCCGCGTAAGGCCAGTAAATAGAGCGCATACCACCGGACTGATAGATCTCTAATCCGCGTTTTGCTCCAGCCAGCCAATATTGTGATAACAGGCCAATCGCTACAGCCAAAATAACCAGACCCAATATCCGCCATAGCAGCCGCTGTCGATAAAGCTGAGGCATCAGTAAAAACAGTGCTAGCAGACCGCCTAACTGCCCCACTCGGGATTGCAAAACAACGAGCAGCAGTGCTGCAGATAGAATGACGCCATAGCGCAACGCCATCAGCAATCGCCCCCCCTCTCGGCGTAATTCCAGCCAGATAGCAAGGGCAAGGCCAGTTGCCATAAATGTCGCCATCACATTTGGCTGTTGAAAGATCCCGTAAGGGCGATTGGCTTTGGTGTCATAGCCAATCCAGTTTCCTGGCGTTAAGAGGTAGAATTGCACCAGCCCCAGCAATGCCTCTATCGCGATCGCAATCAGGATGAGATAGAGCAAGCGATCACGCTGCGCCTTATCAAAGCGCCATTGATAGAGTCCAAACAAAAACAGCAGTCCAGCAAAAAGTCCCAGCAATCGGGGAATGGCATAATCCTTGAGTGCAAAACCTGGATAGAGCATCGGGAGCAGTAGCAAGAGTGCCCCTATCCATAAGCCCGTTTGTAATGGAGAAAAGAGCAGACGCTGGCGTAACGTTACTTGCCACAATCCCAATCCAATAGCCAACGAGGCAAACACCCATCCCCACTGGTTAAAGGGCAGATACAGCCCTGCGCCTCCCGGGTTGTGCATAAAATAATGCATGCCCAGCAACCAATAGAGCACATTAATAACAACAATCATTCGCACCAACACAATAGCCCAGCTCCTTAGGCTCAACTAAACACCAAAAAGGCATACAAGATACGGACAACAAGAGAGGGGTACCATTTACCCCTCCACTCAATCAATAATTTGTATTGTTACCTCCTCTAAATAGCTGTTCCGAATAGTGTAGTGGTCAACTAAATCCGGACACTTGGTTAGGCCGTTCTTCGGCTTTTGCTGGCGGTATCCCGTCACTGTGGCAATGTGGACGCCGCCAGTTGTTGGCAATATCACCTACGTCTGGGCAGGTGGCCGTTGGCATTATCCCTGGTCGAGCACCAGGGATGCGGCTTCGAGTTTGAATTCGGCAGTAAATGAGCGACGTAATCTTGTCATTGAACACCTCAGGTCATGGTGGCGACTGTACCACCTAAAATGGTGTCCGGGATGATTAGACCACAACAAAAGGCATTTAGCGGGCGCCAAACCCCGTCAGAATGGTCTTAATCGTCTTAAACACAATCAATACATCCAACCAAAGGGAAAAGTGCTTGATGTAGTAAAAGTCGTGCTCAATCTTAATTCGGGTATCATCGGTATCGGCAGCATAACCGTGTACCACCTGTGCCCAACCGCTGATCCCGGGGCGCACGATATGGCGATACATATAAAAGGGGATCTCACGCTCGAATTGATCGACAAAGGTGCGCTGCTCAGGTCTGGGCCCTATCAGGCTCATATCCCCTTTGAGTACGTTGAAGAACTGTGGCAATTCATCGATACGCAACTTGCGGATCACCTTGCCCACACGGGTCACGCGCATATCGCCGCTCTGAGCAAACTGGGCACCAGTCCTCTCAGAATCCTTGCTCATGCTACGAAACTTGTAGATGCGAAAATCTTGGTTCCCCTTCCCTACCCGGTTTTGCAGAAACATCACCGGGCCCGGACTTTCCAGCTTGATGAGAATAGCCGTCACCAGCATCAAGGGCGAGAAAAGGGGGATCGCAATCAAGGCAGCCACAATATCCATGCATCGTTTGATAAAGGCATAAACAGGTGATGGTATGAGGGAACCCAGCTGGTTCTCGTTCAGATGGTCAATCCTTACACGCCCAGTCAGAGTCTCGCTAACCTGCTTAATATGATAGACAGGGATATGGGCCAGGGCACAGCGAGCCAGGAAACGCTCCCACTCACCCGCCAGCTTCTCATCCTGAAGGTCGGCCACCACCGCATCATACCGTACGGCACCAAGATCAGGCTTATCAAGCAGACGCCATTCCACACATGTGTGTTGAGTCAAAACCTGATAATTACCAACAGGCAGCAAAGCATATTTTGGTGTCCGATAACGACATCCGATAAAATAAACTAACCAACAGCAAATCAATGCAACCACATATGACTCGAGTAATACCTGTCGACTATAAGGCAAGCGCAGAAAAAAGAGAATACCGACCAGAAAACCATACAGGGTAGTCACGGTGGGAATCATATAGGCAACGGGACTTGCCCCAGGGTAGCGTAGGAAGCGATGCAGCACTATTCCAATCATCAAAAAAGTCACAAAGGCCCCGCTCAGAGTATTGACTCTGACTGCATCCATATGCAGCCAAAATCCCCATCCCCAGCGCTCGATAGCTAGTAAACACACCGCAAGCAGGGCTCCGAGAATAAACAATGCAGGAGGAGTAAATATGATGCGCTCATACCAGCGTGAATGACGGCGTTGGTAGTTCAAAAATCACCTCTGAAAAATATTTACAACCATAACAAATTTAACGTCAAGAAAGATATCTATTCAACGTTTTTATATATTGCGTAATAACTATCTCCTCATCAAATTTTGATGCCATCAATTCTCGCCCAGCTAGCCCCATTTTTTTAATCTGTTCGGCATCCATATTAATGATTGTTTCACAACAATGAGCCAACGCTCCAGCATCCTTTACCGGGCATAACAAACCCGTCTGATCAGGTATCACCACATCACGACAACCAGGGACATCAGTAACGATTAAAGGCTTACCCATAGATGCTGACTCGATCATAGTTCTCGGAATGCCTTCACGGTATGATGGCAACACTATGCAATCAGCATCCGCAACAAATGGCCGCACATCATCGGTCGTCCCCAAGTATGTAACTAGCCCACCTTCTTCCCATGACCGAATCTGTTCACGCGTTATCATACTCGGATTAGCAACACCACAGGAACCAAGTAATTGAAATATGGTCTGTGGATAGCGTTGTTTTATCAGCTTGGCTGCAGCCACATATTCGCCGACACCTTTATCCCACAGCATGCGGGCAATCAGTAAGAACCGTATAGGTTTCGCTATATTAGTTTCTGTTTCCACCCGACCGATAAATTGCGGCGCAAAGTGCTTAAGATCCACGCCTTCACCATGTAATAGCATTGCTTTATGGTCAGGCACTAACCGAAGCTGCAAAAATTCTTGACGATCATCTTCATTTAAAAACCAAACTTCTTTAGGATATCGAAATGCTAACTTATATAAACTACGAGCAACCTTAGCCACTAGATTAGTGTTAACAAAAGTGTACCCCAAACCAGTAGTAATAGCTAGCGAAGGAACTCCAGCTAACTTTGCTGCGAGGGAACCATAAATGTTTGGCTTGATAGTGTAATGAATAATAAAGTCGGGTGCAAGGCGTTGGTATAAACCGTACAGATTATACATTAACTTAAGATCTTGCAGGGGATTAGTTCCCTTTGCCGACATCGGCAGGTCAATCACATTGCAACCCATCGCTCGTAATTTTTCAGAAAACTCATCTACAGGTGCGATGACAGTTAAAAAACAACCTCTATTAAGCAAGCGTTTAATCACCCCACCCCTAAAGTTAAACACCGACCAGGATGTATTTGCCACTAATGCAATCTTTTTATTTTTCACTAACGAAACCCTGAATAACATGCCATAAATTGCTGATATCTAGCCCCTTATGCTCACACCAAAAACAGTGACTAAGACCCTATCCCAATAGGGTTTTGTTCCACACAATAATGCCGCAAGCGAAATGCAGCATCGCTTCATAATTCTCGACTTTCTTCTCCCAGCGAGTCAGCACACGACGGAAGCGATTCATCCAACTGTGAGTTCTCTCTACCACCCAACGGTGCGCTTTAAAATCAGTGTTTTTCATGGCTTCAGATTCTTCTTTACGCGATTGAATGTGAGGTTCGTAATAGCGGCTCTTCAGATAGTCTTCCAGCCATTGTGCTTCATAGCCTTTATCCAGGCAGAGATGGAGCCTCCGGCCAGGCCTGCACGTCTGAAGACTGTCAAGCGTGTCAGCAACCAGCTTGATGTCATGCGTATTTGCCCCCGTGACAACCAGTGATAGCGGAAGCCCGTTCGCATCTGTGAGCAGACTGCGTTTTACCCCTTGTTTTCCTCTGTCTGTGGGGTTGCGTCCCGTTTTTTTGAGCCCGCCAAGGGAGACTTCGTGATACAACCGTCCATCGACAGCCATGACCAGTCGATGGCGCCCTGCTTTGCGCAATCAAGTAAGCCATTTTGCCAGAACCGCTCAAACACCCCAGCATCACGCCACTCTTGAAAGCGTCGGTGAGCAGAACTGGATGAGCAAATGCCGGTAGCATTGAGGGCATTCCATTGGCACCCCGTCCTAAGCACAAAGAAAATGGCGTTCATCGCGGCACGATTATCCACCCGCTTGCGATGCCTCCCCAGCGGGTGGTTGGTTTTGTGTTCTGGAAGCAATGGTTCCATTTTTGCCCAGAGCTCATCACTAATCAGCCAGTTATCGCCCGCCATCCGCCCCTCAGAAATTGTCACACAACACTATTTTTGTCTGACAACTCCTTTTGGGATAGGTTCTAAATTACTGATAAAACGCCAGCCAACGCTCAGCTTGAACACTTAAAGAATAACGTTCTACTATCCGCTGCCGGGCTAAACACCCCCGCACCTGAGCTTGTTCAGG
Organism: Aeromonas sp. R2-2; assembly: GCF_040908355.1. NCBI lineage: Bacteria > Pseudomonadati > Pseudomonadota > Gammaproteobacteria > Aeromonadales > Aeromonadaceae > Aeromonas > Aeromonas sp. R2-2. The sequence continues at coordinate 6,960 of NZ_JBFODQ010000040.1, forward strand.
TGTCAGCACCAGCGCCTGTGTCAATGCATCAGCTAAGGCTTTACTATTTTTAGGGGGAACCAATATACCACAATCACCAACTACTTCTTTCACCCCGCCACAATCGGTGGCCACCACCACCCGCTCGCTGGCCATGGCTTCTAACAACACTAACGGCATCCCTTCCCAAGCTGATGACATTACATATACTTCAGCGGCATTCATCCACTCATGCACATTGCGTTGCAGCCCTAAAAAATGTATCCGGTCGGTTAAGCCTAATTGTACGGCGAGCGCTTCTATGTTGGCTTGCTCTTCACCGGTGCCAATAATCGCCAATTGTGTGTGGCTCAAATCGCTGGGCAGTTGGCTAAAGGCGGTTAATAAGTTGGGGTAATCTTTTTGAATATTGAATCGGCCAACAGCCAAAATTAATGGCGTATCATCTGTCAGCTGTAATTGAGCTCGCAAGCTAGTACGACTCGCCGGATTAAAGGTAAAACGCACGGTGTCAATACCGTTTGGCATCGCTAACATTCGCGTTGCTGGCACGGCACCTTGGACAATAAAGGCATCGACTGCCTCTTGACTCACATTAGTACTGAGATCACACAAGGCATCAGTTACACGATACGCCAGCATACGACCACGCCCGCCTTCACAGGTATTGTGCGCGGTACAAATGAGTTTTTTCATGCGAGTGGTTAAACGCAGCAAGCGGGCAAACAGGTTGGCGTGGACCATATGGCTATGCACTACATCAGGCTTAAATTGCTTGATTAACCGCCGCGTCTTCCAATAGGCTTTAATAAAGCCTATTGGCGTTTTGGCCATACCAAGTTCTACAACCTCAATCTTAGTAGATTGCGGGCGATTAAGTGCCTCACCGGTCATGGCGATTAATAAAACTTCATGGCCTTTAGCGGAAAATTGATCGGCCAAATCACATACTTGCCGCTCAGCTCCGCCCATGCCAAGGCCTGTAATGATGAGGGTGATTTTTTTTGGATTAACCACGAAGTAATTCCTGCCATCTTTTAATTATTTGCTCTAACGCAAATCGCTGAGCATTATGAATGGATGCTTTACTTAATTCATTCCATTGAGATTCTGGAATATTGATATCTTTTCCAGCCACTATTGCTTGCACCATTAGCTCACCCAAGCTTGTAACATTCTCCGCCTCACACAGCCACCCCGTTTCACCATGCTTAATAATTTCCGCAGGCCCGGTGTCACAATCAAATGAGACGATCGGCAAGCCATAGGTTTGCGCTTCAATCAGAACCAATGGCAAACCTTCAAAGCGTGAACTCATCACAAAGAACGCCGCCTGTTGGTAATGGACGGAGATATTATTGGTTTTTGGCACAAGCTCTGTGTTGGTTTCAATATTTAACTCGCGGCGCAACTGCTCAAGCATGGCTTTATCTTCACCATCACCCACAATACGCAAGCGCCAATCAGGGTGTAGCGGGACAACCTGCGCCCAAGCTTGCAGCAATAAATCAAAACCCTTTATATGTGTCAAATGACCAACAGCCAAAAACAATTTTTCTTTATGGGGATTTATGGTTGTAGGAAGCGCTATTGTGACCGGATTGGGAATGGCGTTGATTTTTGCCTTGCAAGCGGTATTGCTAAGCCAAAACTGTTTATCGCGCTCGGTTAACGTCACCACATCATCAGCAAACCTTGCGGCTAATTTACGAGCTAATCGACGTGTCGATTTACCTAGATCATTGTGATAAAAAAAATGCTCCCAACAGATATGACGTACATTTAAGCCAATTACCGCAGGTAAAGCATATAGCGCCAACATTGATTCGACATCAATTAAAATATCAATTTGATTCTGTTGTAAATAACTACGCAACTTTACAATTGCCAGTGGCAAACGCAGTATACCACGCCCCGCAGTGTTAAACAGTTGACTTACGTGAATACCATCAGTCAATTCAAAAAATGGTTGTTCACCACACTGCAAATTCAACATGAATACCGAGTGCCCACATTTCTGCAATTCATTGGCTATCACTGACGCGACTCGCTCAGTCCCACCACTTTGATTCAAATTACCAATAAAAAAACACACATTCATGTTATTTTCTTCTTAACGAAACAATGATAAAACATTGTAAATAACGCACTACTGTTTTTAAGAACGCTAATTTATTTTTACAAAACACCTTCATTGGTATATATTTTAACATGGCACCTCTAGCGATGAGATGACCTTTAGCGTACTTTCGTAATGAACTTCTACTAAGTCTAAGATGATTATGATCATCAAAGAATAATCTGACAGGCTCATTTGTATATATGAATTTATAGCCTTCAGATGCTGTGATACTGTAGAACCATATCTCAGGTATAAACTTAGTATCGTGGGCTACAGGATATGGGAACTTTTTAATCTCACGTAGACTTAATATATCTATTCTCTCGCCAAAATGTCTGCTTGCAAACTCGTCAAACCACGAAGCAACACCAACACCAACACCAACGGAGAATTTACTATCCGCAACCTTTCTTTTACAACTAATTGCAATTGCTCTAACACCAAGTATTTTTTCGCTTAAACTATGCTTTGGTATTCCCCCCAGCGCTTTATTTAATGAATCAGGCAGAAGAGCATCATCAGAGTCCAACCCTACAAAAAATTCACCACGAGCCTCTTGAATAGCACGATTCCATGCAGCCTGTTTTCCTGAATTTTCTTGATAAATATATCTTATAGTAATTTTTTTTTCATCAATAAAGCTGTCAACTAAAGATTTGGTATTATCTGTAGAACCATCGTCAATTATCAACCACTCAAGAGAACTCTCTTTTTGCAGAATTACGCTTTTATAACAACGCTCCAGTGTATGCGCTCTATTGTAGCAGGGAGTAAATACTGTAAACTTTAGGATTTTATTCATACAGCCTCAATAATATTATTAATTCGTTGTTTGTTGTAGTAGCGATATAGCAGCGTTGTAATTAATAACATTATAACATAATTAAAATTAAATATATGAACTATGGAAGTCGCGCCTAAAATAGTAAACCATATATAATACGCAGAAAAACCGAAAATTAACATTAGCAACCATTTAACTAACAGTAGTTTATATAACTTGTCTCGATAAATATATTGCATATACACTACATCTAGGCTATAAAAAATCAACGCTGGTAACATATATGCAGCCATGGATGTTGCTTTATTAAAATTGTCACCATAGATATAGCCTATAAATGGGGGTAACAATATGGCAGATACGGTCTGGACACACACCGTAATCACCAAAATAAATGAAATTATTTTCCATTTTGGCTGCGCTACTTTTTTAAAAATAAACCTGGGCCCTATTGACTGGATTATAATACCAACAAGCAGACCTAACTGCTCAAATATTTGAATCGCTACGCCATACATTGCTAGGTCATCAAAACCAAGATAGTGCTCAACAAAAATACGATCTGAACGCATGTAAACGTACATCAATACTAATGGTAGCCACAACTTCAAGCCTCGAAATAATACTGCCTTAGTTATTTTTTTCGAAAATATCCAGTTACCACCATCTTTTATGATCAAGATACTTAACAAAGAGGCAAGCATTATTGCTTCAATCGCTCTTGAAAAATAAATAAGCCCCTTATAGCTAAACCACAAGGCAAAAGTTATAGTTAGCGCCCTTACGACCAAGGCAAAAACCCTAGATAACACAACATAACCAATTGCAATCCTTGCCTGATAGTAATTAACTATCACACCAAATGGTTCTGTTAGCAGCAAAATAAATGATAATGATGTCACCATTTGTGAGATCACTGAATCATCAACAAACAAATAATTATATGTATTTATAATTAAAAATGCCAAACACGAAAAAACAAATCTAACTAAAAATGAACTTGTTAATACATGCCATTGTAATTTTTGATGTCTAGACAAAGCAGGTACCGTTACTTCAGAACCAACAACTAAAGCAAGTGATGACACTAATATTACTAGGTTTACCGAATAGAGCCATTTGCCATAATCTTGAACACCAAGGGCCCTACTAATTATTGCCTCACTATAAAATATCAATACTATAAAAACCAATTTCTCAACAAACAAAAATGCAACATTCTTAATGATATCGCAATGCCTACTATACATATCAAGTAACTTTTCATCCTTATGTCTTATCGCCATAACACACCTAAATACTTTAATGAGACACTAATCAAACACACAACTATTTAATTATGATCATTTTGACAAAAAATTATTTTTGAGCTGCATACTAATTTTATTCTGTGTGCGTTATTTTATTAATGGCTGATTGTTTTATAATTTTACGTAGTATTATAAATCGCAGGCTTTCAGATAGTTCTGTCTGTGTATGATATTTAAATATCATCAGTGCCGTTTATCCATATCACTTTGTACCCTAAAGTTCTGTTCAATCTAGGGAAGGTGCGAATAAGCGGGGAAATTCTTCTCGGCTGACGCAGTCATTTCATTTCTTCATGTTTGAGCCGATTTTTTCTCCCGTAAATGCCTTGAATCAGCCTATTTAGACCGTTTCTTCGCCATTTAAGGCGTTATTCCCAGTTTTTAGTGAGATCTCTCCCACTGACGTATCATTTGGTCCGCCCGAAACAGGTTGGCCAGCGTGAATAACATCGCCAGTTGGTTATCGTTTTTCAGCAACCCCTTGTATCTGGCTTTCACGAAGCCGAACTGTCGCTTGATGATGCGAAATGGGTGCTCCACCTTGGCCCGGATGCTGGCTTTCATGTATTCGATGTTGATGGCCGTTTTGTTCTCGTGAATTCAGATAATAAGTGCAATGCCCATGGTGCATAGGAGAGAGGCGGTCAACTACCAGTTAGGGTACGCTTCTTCTCGCCAAAGAAACAAAGCGATACACCATGAAATACCAGCAGTTGACCGAGGGGCTACGATACCAGATTGCCTGCCTCCGTGACCATGGCCTGTCACAGGCCCGCATTGCCAAACAGCTCGGGGTTCATCCATCGACTATCAGTCGTGAGCTTCGTCGTAATTGTGCTGGGCAGGCCTATCAGCCGCAGCAGGCTCACCAACTTGCCACGGCACGACGGCTGACGAGTCAGAAGCGTACTGTCCCGTCTGATACCATCGACTTTGTTTGCATGGCGCTGGTCGCGGACTGGAGTCCCGAGCAAATCAGTGGCGTTGGAGACATGATTAACTGCCCGGTTAGCCACGAGTGGATATACCGCTATGTGGCACGCGACAAGGCCAACGGTGGCACGCTATACCGGCATCTGCGTCAGGGTCACAAACGCTATCGCAAGGGTAAGAACAGCAAACGCAGTGTCATTCCCAATCCGGTATCGATTGATGAACGCCCTGCGATAGTCAATGAGCGGAGCCGTGTGGGAGATTGGGAAGTCGATACCGTGTTGGGTAAGCAAGGCAGCGGTGCAATAGTGAGTCTGTTGGAGCGTAAGAGCCGGCTCTACCTGGTTCAATACGTTCCCAGCAAAACAGCCAGCGCGGTGGCGGACACCATTATCAGCATGCTGAAACCCTACCAGGCACATGTCCATACCATCACAGCTGACAATGGTAGCGAGTTTGTCGAACATGAACGTGTTGCAGCAGAGCTGGAAGCGCAGGTGTACTTTGCGCATCCATACAGTGCATGGGAACGGGGACAGAATGAGAATAGCAATGGTCTGCTGCGGCAATATGTGCCCAAAGGCAGTGATTTGAGTGTGGTGACAGCAGAGGCACTGTCAGCCGTCGAAAAGCGGCTGAACTTCAGGCCGCGCAAATGCTTGGGATTCAAACAGCCACAGGTGGTTTTTGACGAACTTCTGAAAGCAGCCTGATTTTTAATCGGGAATTGCACTTCGAAGTTGAATTCGCG
>NZ_JBFODQ010000041.1:0-5083 GCF_040908355.1 Aeromonas sp. R2-2
TCACGCTCCAGATCGCTTTCACTTTGATAGCCCTCAGCAACTTGGCAAACCTTTGTGTATTTATCAAGGACAATAAAGCGATTTGTCTCGGCAATGGGATTCGTGTAATCAACCATGTTGTTCTTCCTTTAACCATGGGCGTACTTCATTGATTTGGCGCCCTACCAATACATGTTGGACAAAACTGTTCATGTTACGCATCTACTGCTTCTGGCTTGGGGAAGCTCAGCAGCAAATCGCGGTAATATTCATATTGCTTCTGGCGCAGCTCGATCTCGCGGGGCAGGCCCTCAGTGAGGGAAGTAGTAAGGGCATCGAATTTGTCAAGGATAGCGACGATGCGGGCTTGTTCGGCAAGTGATTTGTGCGGAGTATCGGCATAGGGTATTGGGAGCCTGAAATTTTTGATAATTGTAGAGTTGAGATCCCCTCTAGCCCCTTGTCCCTGTGCTTTTAAATTCTCGTAGTTAAAACTAACCCAGTGAAATACATAACGGTATAGCGCCTTCGAACTATCAATCTCCAAACAACCACAGTGCTGATTAGTTGTTAGCGGTATTTTATTGATCGCGGATCTACCTGCCGTTGCACCTGAAATTGCGACAATTACACAATTTGCAGGGATCCATTTCGCAGCAGTCTTATCTAACGCCGCTTTAGTGATTTTGACATCTGTGTTATTGATATCTGTGAACTTAACCTCTTGGGTTCGAAGCCAGGGAATGTCGCCACCGTCGTAGTATTCTGACCTACCAGCAGTAGGGGTTCCGCCAGAATACCATTTTTTCGTGACATCCCCTAATGTCTTCCATTCAACGTCCCCGTCTTCAAAACTCAACAACTGGTCACGATAGTAGTTGTATTGCTTTTTCCGTGAAGTAAGCTCGGTGGTAAGCTCGGTGGTAAGCGCAGTAAATGCGTCCAAGATACGCACGATTTCCGCTTGTATTTCCAGCGATTTTTTGGGGTTTTCTGGGCAGGGGATGGGGAGCAATGTCTGCTGCGCAGTTGACCAGTGCCTTTTGTAACTCAACTCCTTCTTATAAAAATTCAGGAAGGCGTGGTAAATGTACTTGGCATTATCTGAAATTGGCCTAAGAATCTTTAATCCATCAGCGCCTTGGATAAATGGAAAGTCTACGTACTTTATGTGTTCAGAGTGGTCGCCAAAAATCACATACTCTCCAACTTCAACGGGAGTTATGTCCTCGTCTGTATAGCCAGCGATGAATTCGATACCCTGATCAATAATTGGAAGTTTTCCCACAGTGCGATAAGCCTGACTATTGAGCTTTGAGGGGGCCGTGACAGTTTTTACCACCGCACTGAGCGTCTTCCACTCCACACCAACACCATCGAGCAACTTTTCCATAAAGTCAGCATTACTCATGATTACAGCTCCTCCGTCTTGAATTCGCTATAACCTTCGTAGTAATAGCTGACATCAATACCCTTCATGAACAAAGCGCGGTCATCAATCTGACTGGTGAGCGCTTGTTTTAGCAGGACCTTTATTTCCAGATCTTTCACTACGCTGCGCTGCATCGCAGAGAGGTATTCTTCTTTATCTACCTGATTCCAATCCACGACTTGTTTAAGCGCGGCTTTGAGCATCAGGTCTAGCCAGATACGCGTAGCACGGCCATTGCCTTCACGAAATGGGTGGGCGATGTTCATCTCGACATATTTTTCGATGATTTCATCAAAGGTGCTTTGCGGCATGCCATCGATATGTTTTAACGATACGTCTAAATACATCAGTGGTGCAAAACGAAAATTACCCTTGGCGATGTTGACGTCACGGATGTTACCGGCGAAGTGATAGATGTCACCAAATAGATAGCCGTGAATAAAGCTAAGCCCGGAAAACTTCCCCACCTCGGCCTTGTTAATGTCGCCAGAGTCGAAAAGTTGCTTAGCCTTTTGCTTACTGATTTTCTCCTCAGCTTTGGCAAGTTCAACCTGATTGGTGATGTTTAATTTATTCTCTAACATCATGCTACCTCTCCTTCGCCGTCCATGCCCTCGGTCGGTCTTTCTTCAATCGCCGTTCCTTCGATTTTGGCCACGATGAGGTCAATCTCTTTGCGCAGCTTGTCAATGGCGGCCACCGTGGTTTTCAGTTCGGCGCTAAGCTGGGTAATGTCCACAACCTCACGGTTATCTTTGGCTTCCACGTAGCTGCTTACGGACAGGTTGTATTCGTTGGCCACGATATCATCCAAACAGACCGATTTGGCAAAATGCGCGATATTCTCTTTGCTATCGAACACCTGCATAATTTGCTCGATATGCTGGTCAGTGAGGATGTTGTTATTTGTTTCCTTTTTAAACAGACCGCTGGCATCAATAAACTGAGTAGTTGATTCAGTTTTGCGCTTTGAGAGCACCAAAATATTCACCGCAATGGTGGTGCCATAAAAGAGATTGGGCGCCAGCGAAATCACGGTTTCAACATAGTTGTTGTCGACCAGATATTTTCTGATTTTCTGCTCAGCCCCGCCACGGTAGAAGATGCCAGGGAAGCAGACGATGGCGGCGCGGCCTCTGGCAGAGAGGTAGCTCAGTGCGTGCAGCACAAAGGCAAAGTCAGCCTTGGATTTGGGAGCCAGCACGCCAGCAGGCGCAAAACGGTCATCGTTAATCAGGGTTGGGTCATCACTCCCCACCCACTTCACTGAGTAAGGTGGGTTGGAGACGATGGCATCAAAGGGCTTGTCATCACTGAAATGCGGCTCAAGCAAGGTGTCACCCAATTGGATGTTGAACTTGTCGTAGTTGATGTTGTGCAAGAACATGTTCATGCGAGCCAGGTTGTAGGTGGTGTGATTGAGCTCCTGGCCGAAAAAGCCATCTTCAATGATGTGGGCATCAAAGTGCTTCTTGGCTTGCAGCAGCAGGGAGCCAGAGCCGCAAGCGGGGTCATAAATTTTATTAACACGGGTTTGCTTGTGCATGGCGAGCTGCGCAATCAGTTTGGACACATGCTGCGGCGTAAAGAACTCGCCACCTGATTTACCGGCGTTGGCCGCATAGTTGGAGATAAGGAATTCGTAGGCATCGCCGAACAGGTCGATTTGGCTGCCATCAAAGTCACCAAAGTCCAGTTCGGCCACCCCTTTGAGCACGGCGGCCAAGCGCTTGTTTTTGTCGGTGACGGTATTGCCCAAGCGGTTGCTGGTTGTATCAAAGTCGGCGAACAACCCTTTCAGGTCGCGCTCTGATGGGTAGCCATTGGCAGAGCTTTCAATGGCAGAAAAGATATGAGCCAGGTCGGTATTTAAGCTCTCGTTGGTATGTGCGTCTTTGACGACGTTCACAAACAAATCGCTGGGGGCGATAAAGTAGCCCTTGGTTTTGATGGCATCCACTTTTACCTCAAGCGGGATATCTTTATCGGCGAGCGCCGCATAGTTGATGCTGTCATCACCGCCTTCAATGTAGTTGACGAAATTTTCACTGATGAAGCGATAAAACAGCGTGCCGAGGACATACTGCTTAAAGTCCCAGCCATCCACTGCGCCACGCACCTCATTGGCGATGGCCCAAATTTGGCGTTGTAATGCGGCACGTTGTTGAGTACTTGTCATGCGGTTATTCCTGTTGATGTATGTTGCGCCACGACGTCACCAGACGTGGAGGCGACGTATAGCATTGTGAATGCAGAGCGCCTATCTGAAGACGCGCCGCCCATTGACGATGAGCCATCGGTGACGGCCCCTTGGATGCGGGCGAACAGACGTTTCAGACGGGGTCATGCAGTGCGCCGTACAAACTGGCGGTAAGGTCACGGTTACAGTCTGATTTGCCATGTGTCTCGTCTTGGCTTGAGTGCAGGCACAGCCAATCGATACATGGCATATCGAGAATTGGTTCTGTGGAAAACATGGCCCGCATGATACCGGAAAAGTAGGGGGCAGTCAGGTGATGGGGTGGTGATTTTGTTCGGATGATGGCTACAAAAAACAAAGGGAAGGCCACGTATTGGCCTTCCCCACGACCCACACACTTATCACGGACGAATGGGTATAAAAATATTACCACATTCCATTTTTGGAGGTCACGCCTGGCGCTCAGGATTGGCGTCCATGCTTGTCGCAGAGTAAATCGCTACGTAGACATAGCCATGGCTGCCGAGGGCATCGGCTTCGCAGGTGAAACCACCGTGATGGACGGTGATACGTTGCTGGCGCTGAGCATCCAGCTCCCCAGTCAGCAATTTGGCTTCCAGTTCCTTGATGATGGCTGGGAAAACAGCTTCAAGCTGGTCGATAGCCACCGCCTCCCATTCGCCAATCAATGAGGCTCGGTCTGACAAAAAGTGCAGGCGATGATGCTCTTGGATAAGGCGAGCGCCAAAGCGCGGTGTCACGGTGTGGGGCAAGCCCCACTGTGCAAAAATCCGGGTGAGTTGGTCTGGTGCTGCGGGTTGTTGGTCCTGGGTGTGGGTGGTTGTCGTGGTCATGATTAGCGATACCTCAATTCAATGTCGATGATGGTGCCGGGCACGTTGTGGCGCTGGCGTAGTCTGGTCAAGTTAGCAGGGAGGTCGGTCAGGCTTGCCAGTCGCCCCCTGTAGAGCCGGGAGAGATTGACGTAGTCAGGGTGACTTACTGTGATGGTCACCTGATGCCCTGGCTGCCAGCGGCTAAACAGACGGGCTTTGGCTTCCTTGATGGTGGTGATACCTGGGGCTGGTAACATCTGGCGGTTGCGCAGATGCAATTTGTTAAGCTCGGGGGCATAGCGATGCACCTCGAGTCCGGTGATGAGACGGGTCATGTTCGGTGACTCCTTGGATGCAAAGGGCCAGCCAGTGAGGGCTGGCCCTTTATGCTGTTTGTGGATAAGCGGTGCTGGGCTGTCGTGTCCGTTGGTGCCGAGGCTGCCGAAAGCTGCCGGGCCGCAGTGACAGACGCAGTGGCTAGTCGTTGTAAAACAGGATGTAGCTCACCCCGGCTTGCGTTGCTGCTGCGAGCAAGGGCTGTAACGTTGGCGGGTAGGCATCGAGCTCCAAGGCCAGGTTCAACATATATTCGTAGGCGGAGTCATCCTTCACACCGACATGTTCATGGGAGGCCAT
>NZ_JBFODQ010000042.1:0-5053 GCF_040908355.1 Aeromonas sp. R2-2
TCACGCTCCAGATCGCTTTCACTTTGATAGCCCTCAGCAACTTGGCAAACCTTTGTGTATTTATCAAGGACAATAAAGCGATTTGTCTCGGCAATAGGATTCGTGTAATCAACCATGTTGTTCTTCCTTTAACCATGGGCGCACTTCATTGATTTGGCGCCCTACCAATACATGTTGGACAAAACTGTTCATGTTACGCATCTACGGCTTCTGGCTTGGGGAAGCTCAGCAGCAAATCGCGGTAATATTCATATTGCTTCTGGCGCAGCTCGATCTCGCGGGGCAGGCCCTCAGTGATGGAATGGGTGAGAGCCTCGAATTTATCGAGGATGGCTACGATACGAGCTTGTGTTTCCGCGCAAGGGACAGGGATTCGATATTCCATGATTTTCCCTTTATCCCCACGTGGCATTTTTGCACCTTTCACGTGTTGCATGTTGTATTCAAAAAACTTGTCATCAGCTAAGACCTGATATAAGTATTTTGAGTCAAGTGACTCACTCGTTAGGCGAATGACTAAAACATCACCACTTGCCCCGCCATTTATGTCTGCATGCCATATCTTTTTTAAATAAGGTCTGATGTTTCCAATTAAAACATCACCATTTTTATATTCGATTAAATTGCCTTCAGTAGGAACGTAATTAGACTCGGTTTTTCCTGCTCGATTTTGAAGAAGGTTATCGACTCCTACGTAATTTTTTGAATCTACTTTTTCAGCGCTAATTCGTGCTTTTGCATACGTAGCGATTTCGCTTAATGCTACCCACTCAACGTCACCCTCTTCAAAACTCAACAACTGGTCACGATAGTAGTTGTATTGCTTTTTCCGTGAAGTAAGCTCGGTGGTAAGCTCGGTGGTAAGCGCAGTAAATGCGTCCAAGATACGCACGATTTCTGCTTGTATTTCCAGCGATTTTTTGGGGTTTTCTGGACAGGGGATTGGGAAAACAAGCTTTTCAATAGCTGTTCTTGATAGACGCGGGATGCTAGCTCTACGAACCTGACCTATAATCCTTTCTTTTTGAGTCAATAAGTAATGATATAAATATTTGCTGTTAATAATTTCAGAGGGGGGCGCAAAGTAAACATCGTCAGCAGCCCAAATTTTATTTTTACTGTAGCCTATTTCTCCCGCAGAACCTGCGCAAATAATAAATGCAGTATCGGTTTCAGTATTACTCTCATGATAATAGCCGAGAGGTGTCATGCTATTTTGATAAACTGCATACTTTCCATTTCTTTCTAATTGAGATTTTACCAACCGCTTCCCTCGTTGAAGGTTTATTACATCCCCCAAACGCCTCCATTCAACATTCACGCCATCCAGCAACTTTTTCATAAAGTCAGCATTGCTCATGATTACAGCTCCTCTGTCTTGAATTCGCTATAACCCTCAAAGTAATAGCTGACATCAATACCCTTCATGAACAAAGCACGGTCATCAATCTGACTGGTGAGCGCTTGTTTAAGCAGTGCCTTTATTTCCAGGTCTTTCACTACGCTGCGCTGCATCGCAGAAAGGTATTCTTCTTTATCCACCAGGTTCCAATCCACGACTTGTTTAAGCGCAGCCTTGAGCATCAGGTCCAGCCAGATACGCGTAGCACGGCCATTGCCTTCACGAAATGGGTGGGCTATGTTCATCTCGACATATTTTTCGATGATTTCATCAAAGGTACGCTGTGGCATGCCATCGATGTGTTTTAACGATACGTCTAAATACATCAGTGGTGCAAAACGAAAATTACCCTTGGCGATGTTGACGTCACGAATGTTACCGGCGAAGTGATAGATGTCACCAAAGAGATAGCCGTGAATAAAGCTAAGCCCGGAAAATTTCCCTACGTCGGCCTTGTTAATGTCGCCAGAGTCGAAAAGTTGCTTAGCCTTTTGCTTACTGATTTTCTCCTCAGCTTTGGCAAGTTCAACCTGATTGGTGATGTTTAATTTATTCTCTAACATCATGCTACCTCTCCTTCGCCGTCCATGCCCTCGGTCGGTCTTTCTTCAATCGCCGTTCCTTCGATTTTGGCCACGATGAGGTCAATCTCTTTGCGCAGCTTGTCAATGGCGGCCACCGTGGTTTTCAGTTCGGCGCTAAGCTGGGTAATGTCCACAACCTCACGGTTATCTTTGGCTTCCACGTAGCTGCTTACGGACAGGTTGTATTCGTTGGCCACGATATCATCCAAACAGACCGATTTGGCAAAATGCGCGATATTCTCTTTGCTATCGAACACCTGCATAATTTGCTCGATATGCTGGTCAGTGAGGATGTTGTTATTTGTTTCCTTTTTAAACAGACCGCTGGCATCAATAAACTGAGTAGTTGATTCAGTTTTGCGCTTTGAGAGCACCAAAATATTCACCGCAATGGTGGTGCCATAAAAGAGATTGGGCGCCAGCGAAATCACGGTTTCAACATAGTTGTTGTCGACCAGATATTTTCTGATTTTCTGCTCAGCCCCGCCACGGTAGAAGATGCCAGGGAAGCAGACGATGGCGGCGCGGCCTCTGGCAGAGAGGTAGCTCAGTGCGTGCAGCACAAAGGCAAAGTCAGCCTTGGATTTGGGAGCCAGCACGCCAGCAGGCGCAAAACGGTCATCGTTAATCAGGGTTGGGTCATCACTCCCCACCCACTTCACTGAGTAAGGTGGGTTGGAGACGATGGCATCAAAGGGCTTGTCATCACTGAAATGCGGCTCAAGCAAGGTGTCACCCAATTGGATGTTGAACTTGTCGTAGTTGATGTTGTGCAAGAACATGTTCATGCGAGCCAGGTTGTAGGTGGTGTGATTGAGCTCCTGGCCGAAAAAGCCATCTTCAATGATGTGGGCATCAAAGTGCTTCTTGGCTTGCAGCAGCAGGGAGCCAGAGCCGCAAGCGGGGTCATAAATTTTATTAACACGGGTTTGCTTGTGCATGGCGAGCTGCGCAATCAGTTTGGACACATGCTGCGGCGTAAAGAACTCGCCACCTGATTTACCGGCGTTGGCCGCATAGTTGGAGATAAGGAATTCGTAGGCATCGCCGAACAGGTCGATTTGGCTGCCATCAAAGTCACCAAAGTCCAGTTCGGCCACCCCTTTGAGCACGGCGGCCAAGCGCTTGTTTTTGTCGGTGACGGTATTGCCCAAGCGGTTGCTGGTTGTATCAAAGTCGGCGAACAACCCTTTCAGGTCGCGCTCTGATGGGTAGCCATTGGCAGAGCTTTCAATGGCAGAAAAGATATGAGCCAGGTCGGTATTTAAGCTCTCGTTGGTATGTGCGTCTTTGACGACGTTCACAAACAAATCGCTGGGGGCGATAAAGTAGCCCTTGGTTTTGATGGCATCCACTTTTACCTCAAGCGGGATATCTTTATCGGCGAGCGCCGCATAGTTGATGCTGTCATCACCGCCTTCAATGTAGTTGACGAAATTTTCACTGATGAAGCGATAAAACAGCGTGCCGAGGACATACTGCTTAAAGTCCCAGCCATCCACTGCGCCACGCACCTCATTGGCGATGGCCCAAATTTGGCGTTGTAATGCGGCACGTTGTTGAGTACTTGTCATGCGGTTATTCCTGTTGATGTATGTTGCGCCACGACGTCACCAGACGTGGAGGCGACGTATAGCATTGTGAATGCAGAGCGCCTATCTGAAGACGCGCCGCCCATTGACGATGAGCCATCGGTGACGGCCCCTTGGATGCGGGCGAACAGACGTTTCAGACGGGGTCATGCAGTGCGCCGTACAAACTGGCGGTAAGGTCACGGTTACAGTCTGATTTGCCATGTGTCTCGTCTTGGCTTGAGTGCAGGCACAGCCAATCGATACATGGCATATCGAGAATTGGTTCTGTGGAAAACATGGCCCGCATGATACCGGAAAAGTAGGGGGCAGTCAGGTGATGGGGTGGTGATTTTGTTCGGATGATGGCTACAAAAAACAAAGGGAAGGCCACGTATTGGCCTTCCCCACGACCCACACACTTATCACGGACGAATGGGTATAAAAATATTACCACATTCCATTTTTGGAGGTCACGCCTGGCGCTCAGGATTGGCGTCCATGCTTGTCGCAGAGTAAATCGCTACGTAGACATAGCCATGGCTGCCGAGGGCATCGGCTTCGCAGGTGAAACCACCGTGATGGACGGTGATACGTTGCTGGCGCTGAGCATCCAGCTCCCCAGTCAGCAATTTGGCTTCCAGTTCCTTGATGATGGCTGGGAAAACAGCTTCAAGCTGGTCGATAGCCACCGCCTCCCATTCGCCAATCAATGAGGCTCGGTCTGACAAAAAGTGCAGGCGATGATGCTCTTGGATAAGGCGAGCGCCAAAGCGCGGTGTCACGGTGTGGGGCAAGCCCCACTGTGCAAAAATCCGGGTGAGTTGGTCTGGTGCTGCGGGTTGTTGGTCCTGGGTGTGGGTGGTTGTCGTGGTCATGATTAGCGATACCTCAATTCAATGTCGATGATGGTGCCGGGCACGTTGTGGCGCTGGCGTAGTCTGGTCAAGTTAGCAGGGAGGTCGGTCAGGCTTGCCAGTCGCCCCCTGTAGAGCCGGGAGAGATTGACGTAGTCAGGGTGACTTACTGTGATGGTCACCTGATGCCCTGGCTGCCAGCGGCTAAACAGACGGGCTTTGGCTTCCTTGATGGTGGTGATACCTGGGGCTGGTAACATCTGGCGGTTGCGCAGATGCAATTTGTTAAGCTCGGGGGCATAGCGATGCACCTCGAGTCCGGTGATGAGACGGGTCATGTTCGGTGACTCCTTGGATGCAAAGGGCCAGCCAGTGAGGGCTGGCCCTTTATGCTGTTTGTGGATAAGCGGTGCTGGGCTGTCGTGTCCGTTGGTGCCGAGGCTGCCGAAAGCTGCCGGGCCGCAGTGACAGACGCAGTGGCTAGTCGTTGTAAAACAGGATGTAGCTCACCCCGGCTTGCGTTGCTGCTGCGAGCAAGGGCTGTAACGTTGGCGGGTAGGCATCGAGCTCCAAGGCCAGGTTCAACATATATTCGTAGGCGGAGTCATCCTTCACACCGACATGTTCATGGGAGGCCAT
>NZ_JBFODQ010000043.1:0-9947 GCF_040908355.1 Aeromonas sp. R2-2
GATAAGGGGCTCCCGGCATGGACACTGGTGCATCCTGGACCGGGAATCACAGTCGCGAACCATAAAACAGCACAGGCGGTCAGTGTGAACTGCCGCCTGTGGTCAGAGGATTACTTGCCCTCTTTGGGCTGTTGAGAATGGGGTTGCTGTGAATGAGGCGGTTGCGAGTGCATCACCTTGTAGATGAAGTAGGCCGCGTAAGAGCTGATCAGCAAGAAGGTGCCGATAATCACCAGCATCGACATCAATCCCACGCTGTTGCCAAACATCAGGTCCAGCCAAAAGTCCATTTTATTGCTCCTGTCACCCGGTTGATGACAGGTATGATAAATACCTCTTTGCCCCGTCCGGGATGATCCCGATCAACTCCCTTGCAGGTTGTTTAATAACCAGTGTGTTCTGTGATCATTCTCACTGGACTCCTTGCTACCGAGCCTGCACAGGGCCCGGTGTGGTGAGCGGGGTAATGCGCCACCCTTGCTGCTCCAGCAACGCCAGCAACCCCTGTTCGCCGTAAAGGTGCAGGGCGCCTACCACGATAAAGCTCTCGTTGGGCAGGGTGGACCATTTTTTCAGCCAGTTATGGTTGCGCTCGGCCAGCAGGGTCTGCTCCATCCAGCTTTGTAGCGCGGGGGGAGCCATCTCCTCCTTGAGCAGATTGATCAGCGTCGCCTCATCCCCCTGCTGCCACGCCTTCATCACGGCGGCGAAACCACTCTCCAGCATCGGTAGCTCATCCAGGGTGCTGGCGAGCATCAGGGGCTGGTTGTCACCCACGCTGGCCAGATAACCGAGCTGCTCCAGCAGGGTTTCAAAACCCACTACCGGTTTGCCCTCTTTGGCGGCCCGGACGGCAAAGTGCTGGTCTATCCCGAGTTCACTCTTGAAGTCGGAGCGGGCCATGGCGGCCTGGGTCAGGGTAATGGCGGCAAACCATGGGCGCAGGGTGGCGAGGGTCGCCTCGTCGATGCCATAGCGGGCGCCCGCCATCAGGGTGCGTTGATAGAGCTCGGCAGGCAGATGATCCTTGAGCGGTTTGCCATCCACCAGTCGGGTGAGGGAGCTGGTCTGTTGCCACTGATCCGGCGTGATGCTGTTCATGTCCACCTCCATCACCAGTGCGCGACTCTGCAGCCAGGCACGCTCCACCGGCTCGGGCAGAGGATAGAGGGCTGGTTTACCTGCATGGATGGAGCCCAGCAGCCAGTGTTGCTGGTTGCCCTTGCTCACCCGATAGAAGGCGGGATCGGCAAAGGCGTGCAGCGGTAGCAGCAGGCAGAGCAGGAAGGCAAAGAGGGTGCGATGAAATCTCATGGGGATCCTTAATGTGCGCCGGGTGACTTCTCTTGCTGACAATAACTCCTATGATAAGTCCTCATTTCAGATAACCAAGAGGTTTGCCATGCCCCATCTTCGTTTTCGCGCCGTGACGCTCGATACCCTGCAACAGGTGAGCGGCCCGCTGCTGGCCGAGCTTTGCGAGCTGACCGGCGGCAAGCCGGAGTTTGTCACCATGGAGCGGGTGGAGAGCTGCTGGATCCGTAACGGCGAGCCAGAGGCGGGATTTCCGTTTGTCGAGCTGCACTGGTTCGAGCGGCCACAAGAGATGCAGGACGCCGTCGCGCGCCTTATCACGCGCCATTTGAAACGGGTGCTGGGGGAGCAGACCTATGTGGTGGTGCAGGTAGTCCCCTTGGTCAAGAGCGCCTACTACAGCAATGGCGAGCACTATTGAAGAGAGGGACAAACCAGGTTGGCGGGACGGGTGATGCCGCTACCCGGCTAACGCCACTTGGGCGGCAGGATGCTTGTCGCCCATCACGGGATCAGGCCGATTTGGCCAGCAGTTTATCGAGCCAGCGAGTGGGCAATACCCGTCGCAGGAAGGCAAACAGCCGGGTCGGCGTGGTCACCGGATAGCGCGCCTTGGGATGGGCGTGGGTCAGTGCATGGAGCAGTGGCGGGATGCAGGCGTCGCTTGGGAGGGTAAAGCTGCTGGTGGCCCCCTCTTTTTCCAGCCGCGTCAGGGTCTGGCGGTAGGCCGACTGATGACGGCTCTGGGCCGGATCGATGTGACGCAAGAAGGCGCTGCGGGCATTGGCACGAAAACGGGTATCGATGGGGCCCGGTTCAATCAGGCTGATATGTACCCCGCTGCCCGCCAGTTCGAGGCGCAGGGTGTCGCTATAACCTTCCAGCGCAAACTTGCTGGCGTTGTAGGCGCCGCGATACTTCATGGCAACCAGCCCCAGTACCGAGCTGTTCTGCACTATCCGCCCCTCTTTGGCCTCCAGCATCGGCGGCAGCACCTGACGGATCAGATGGTGCCAGCCAAACAGGTTGGTATTGAACTGCTCCCTGAGCGCCTCGGTGGGCAGATCTTCCAGCGCACCGGGTTGGCCATAAGCGCCGTTGTTGAACAGGCCATAGAGGCGCCCGCCCGCCAGATGGAGCGCAGCACTGGCACCCAACTCGATGGAGGCGGGATCCGACAGATCCAGCTGTACCGCCAGCAATCCCTGTTGCTGCAGACGGGCCACATCTTCCGCCTTGCGTGCCGAGGCGATCACGGTAAAACCGTGCTGCCCCAGCGCCTGTGCGGCGGCGAGGCCAATACCGCTGGAACAACCGGTGATCAGAACAAAACGGGGCATGATGGCGTCCTTGTGACTGCTGACAAAAGCGTGCGGGCTGGTGAGTGGATAAAACCCTTATCCGGCTCGCATGTTAGCCTGCCAACCGGTAAAAAGAAAACCGGGCCAAGTGGCCCGGTTTGCTGACATCGTATTGCCTGATTACATGATGGTAAACGGCATGATGATGTGGAACTTGACGTCACGCTCGGAGGTAAACACGTTCGGATAGTCAGTCCAGCCCTTCCAAGTGGATGGCAGGTCATTGTTGTAGTCGGTGTAGTGCAGTTTGAACAGGGTGCCTTTCAGCTTGCCATCCTGCACGGTATAGCTGACATCGAAGTTGGCTGCCCACTCGGTATCGCCTTCAGCAACTTTAGTTCCATCACCTTTCTCCATATCCCAGCCGTAAGCACCGGATACGCCTACAGACCAGCCAGGAGCACCAACCAGGTCATCCAGAGAACGTGTTACACCGAAGAACAGCGCTTTTTCGTTGTTGGCGTTCCAGTCAGAGCGGGAGTCCCACCAAATTTCGTTGGCGCCCTGGGAGTTGCCGTAACCACGGGTCAGACGGGGCAGGTAGTTACCTTCAACACCCTCAGCTTTGGTCCACATACCTTCCAGACGGAAACCGTACTGCGCATAGTTCCACGCAGCTGTCAGTGCTTGTTGCCATGCCAAGCCATCATAAGTTTCTACATCACGACCAGAGGCGTTTTTGTACGTTTCTGTTTCGGAGCCATAGAATTGGTAGCTGGTTGACAGGCCGCCCAGTACGTCAAACTTGTGAGCCAGTTTGAAGTGGTAGCTATCCATATAATCGGCTGATTGGCCGAAAGAGCCAGTAATGGCTGTGCCATTTTCAAAGGTGTAACGAGCGGCGACGGCATGGATGTAGTCGATCTCGTTTTCTTTATCGAAGGTATTACCCCAAGCTCCGCCCCACGCTTTACTTTTATAAAAGCCTTGGGTTTCTTTGAACCAGGGAGCTTTGTATTCATCTGCGATAGCGTAGGTCAAATAGAGACCACCTACGTTACCTTCAACTTGTCCACCACGATAAGTACCTGGTTGGTAGGACCAGTTAACGCCAATCTGGCCAGGAACATACAATTGGGTATAGCCAGCTTTTGCAGTAAGACCTTCAACCAACTTCAACTTAAGGGCTGCGTTGGTCAGGCTTGCGCCATTTTCTGATTCGGTGTTGCTGGTTCCCCAAGCTCGTCCCCAGAAAGAGAATTCATTCTCGGCGTTGACAGGGTTACTTTCATCAATGGCTAAGTCATAGGCAGTGTATCCGCCCAAGTCCAAGCCAACCACGTCCCATGCATAACCCGAGTTGAAGTTAAGAGCTAATTGAGCGGTCGCATGGCTCAGGTTTGAGCGATATTTTCCGGTGTTATCTGCAGGTACTACACCTGAGTCAACACGGGCGCGATCACGCTGGAAGTAGAACAGACCGCCGGTCAGTTTGGAGTCTTTAACGAAGGTTTCATAGGACTGGCCGTATTCCGGGCTCATCATATCCTGAGCTGCCAACGCCATACCGGGGGCGACCAGAGCGGCTACCACAGCGGCACTCAAAGCGGCGCGCTTGAAGATCACTTTTTCCATTTTTATTGCTCCTGATTTTATGGACTTAGCTTTTTTTTCCGGCAGTTGGCATCGGGCCTACCGCTCGGTATTGGCATTGCAATCAAAACCCCGAAGGGCAAAAAATCTTGTCTTGGCTACCTGCAAACCCGGATGTCTTGGCACATCTGTAGTTGGCAGTCCTGATCATCACATGTTGTTTTTTTATGTTCCGATTCTTGGCTATCGGACAACCCCAAGAGTACGTTCGCGGTGCGAAATATCAATGAAAAGTTCCCTCAACGTTTCAAAAGTATGACCGAGTGCAAATAATCATGGGCAAGGTCGTAAACAGCCTCATGGCAGGTATCACGGTGATGAGAGCGTTTTCTTGAGACCGCAGCCAGCGCCAGTGCGGGTTTTCATCCGGTACGGGGGAAGAGGTGTCAGTTAACCTGCCGATAACAGATAATTTTGTGCTACAAAAAAACTTTCCCTCTGGTTGAGGGAAAGTGATCTGGTGAGGATGCGGGGCGAATAGGGTTCAGCCTTGCTGGCCGAGGATGCGGGGGATCTGCTGCGCCTGATGGTGAATATGGGAGGAGACCTGCACCGAGAGCTGACTCACCTGACGGGCATGCTGATGGATACGGGTGATCAGATCGGCAAAACTGGCCAGTTTGTGCTCCTGACTTTTGGCGTTGTCGGCGCCCTGCAGGGCGATCACTGCGGTGTTGCGGGCGATCTCCCGCACCGCCTGGGTAGTCTGGCGCAGTTGTTCCGCCTGTGCCCGCTGGCGGCTTGATTCGCTGGTTATTCGGTTCAGTACAGTGCCAAGTTGCTCGCCGGATTGGGTCAGGCGCCCCAGAATATCGGTGATCTGGTTGAGGGATTGCTGGGTATTGGCCGAGAGGTGGCGTACTTCATCGGCGACCACCGCAAAGCCCCGTCCCTGTTCCCCTGCGCGGGCCGCTTCGATGGCGGCGTTGAGGGCCAGCAAGTTGGTCTGCTGAGCGATATGACCGATCACATCGACAATGGCCGTCACATCGGCAACCGAGCGGGTGAGGGCTTGCAGCGCCTCATCGCTCTCGTCAATCGCCAGTCCGGTCTGATGAGTGGCATGCAGCATGCTCCCCACCAGATCTTCGCTCTGGCTCATTGCCTGTTCGTTATGGTGGGCATGCTGGGCGATGTCGGCGGCGACCTGATGGACCTCTCCGGCCAGCTGGTTCAGCTCATCCATCATCTGGCCGCTCTCGTCGACCACCTGTTCGGTGGTGCGGGTGCTGTGGTGGATCTCGTCAACCTGACTGACCATCCCTTGCAGGCTGAGGGATACCGCTGACAGCTGCCCCTCTTTTTGTTGTTGGTCCAGTTGCAGGCGACCGATCAGCCGATTGTAGCTGGCAACAATATCGGCCAGCTCGTTGCGATCGCGCCCGGCAGGCAACGGCTCGGCCTGCCCCGTCTGATCAAGCTGCATAAAGGCTCCGCGCAGTCGCAACAAGGGGGTGAGCAGCCAGCGTCGTTGCACCAGCGCAAACAGCAGGGCGACTATCACCAGACAGAGCGCCAGCGTGCCGAGGATGGTGGCCAGCTCCTGATTGACGGCTTGCCGTTCGTGGGCAAGTTGTTCCCCCATCTGTCTGGTCGCTTGCAACATCGCCATGATGTCTTGCTGCACGGTCTGGCGGCCAGCCTGTTGTTGCTGAAGCGCCGTGCGGCTGTTGGCCAATTCCTGCGGATAGCGACCCAGCAGCGAGCGTAATTCGCTGCGCGGTTGATCTCCCAGCTCCTTGCGTACCGGCTCCCCCAGCGTGAATTCATCGGCGGGCGCCTCTTCATACAGGCCGAGCAGCGGCAAGGCTTGCAGCGCTTGCGCCTGTCTTTGCAGTGCCTCCAGCTCAAAGCGGATCCCTTCGAGCAGCTTTTCATTGCCCTGCTCCATATAGCTTTGGCGCAAATGGGCGAGGCGCGGCAGGCCCGCCAGGATCTCGGCCGCACCGCGGCGATATTGCTGTGCCGCGGCAGATTGTTCCGTGTTGGCACCTTGCTCCCCATAGCGGATCAGCTCCATGGCCTGGCTGCCCAGCTCACTCTCGGCATTTTGCAGCAGCAGCTGGCTGTTGCCCGAGAGCTTGCCTGCGGCCTGATAGTCGTGCGCGATGCGCTGCGCCATCTGTTCGAGTTGCTGTCTGAGCGGGGCTGCCACTGCATCATCCTGAGCGGCCAGCGAGGAGAGCGCTTGCTGGCGGACCTTCTCCGCTGCTGTCAGTTGTTGCGGATCGCCGCTGTTGAGGTAGTCACGCAGGCTGTTTTGCAGGGTCACGGTCACAAGTTGTTGCAGCGTCTCGTGCTGATGCTGGGCCTGATTGGTACGGGCAAGCTGCTGCCAGCCGTGGTAGAGGGCCAGCGCCTGTCCTCCCGCGACCAGTAACAAAACAAGGGAGGAGAGGGTGGCGTAATGGGCGATTTTCACGGGGTAATTCCTGTCAGCACAGACCATGGGGGAGCGTGGCCCGAGCCTAAACAGGGATGATGGCGTTTTTATGACAGCATGGTCAGGTGGCCCTATTTTACCGACTTAACTGGCTGGGGATGCCAGTGCTCTGTTGCGTTGGCCCAGCATACCGAGCAGGGCGCCGCCCATGATAAGTGCACCGGCCAGCAGATGGCGCGAGGTCAGCTCTTCTCCGTTCAATGCCACTAACAGCAAAGTACTCAGCAGCGGTGTCAGGTAGGCAAGGGCACCGATCCGGCGTGGATCGCCGTCTCGCAGTGCCAGATACCAGGTCACAAAGGCCGCCCCCATCGGGCCCAGCGCCAGCCCGATGATCAGCCACCAGTCACTGGTGGGGATCTGCGCGAGTGGCAGGGGCCCCTCCAGCAGACGGGCGAGCAGCAGAGCCAGCAAACCAGCGGGCAGGCAGGCTGCCGCAGTGACCACGGCAGGGGCTGGCGGCAGACGGCGTGATAGCACCGAATAGGCCCCCCAGACGACAGCTGCACCGAGCGCCAACAGGTATCCCGGCAGATAGGCCTGCTGCAGTTGCAGCTCGCCATTGACCATCACCAGCATGGAACCCGCCAGACCAAAGGCGCCAGCCAGCAGGTGACGGGCATGGAGGGGATGGCCGGGCAACAACAGCGGGGTGAACAGAATGATGCAGAGCGGCCAGAGGTAGTTGATGAGGTTGGCCTCCAGCACTGGGGCATGGCGAAAGCTCATAAAGAGCAGCAGATGGTAGAGCAGCAATGCCGTAACCGTCACCAGCCAGGTAATCGGGCGAGCGCGCCATTGGCGCCAAAACGGCAAAGCCCCGACCCCGCAGAACAACAGCACCAGCCCGACCAGCACCAGCGGTGACACGCTGGTGACCCGTGACGTCAGCGCCGCCAGTGAGGCCCATAGCACAATGGTCAGCAGTGCAAAACCGGTGGATCTATCCCACCAAGAACATCCGGACATCCAACACTCCTTTGCAAGATGAATGAGCAACAGAAAAGAGTGCAGTCTAGCAGATTGACAATCGACAAACAGTTGCGAGGCGGGCGATTACTTGCAAGTTGGTTGTTCTGTCCGAGCATGCTTAGCCAGTGGAAAATTAGCACCGGCAAGGGATTGAAAGCTTGCCCTGCAAAGAGGAAATGATTATTTGGAGCAACTTCTTGCTCGTTGACTGGTTATTTATACTGATTGGGCAAGTAATCACGATTAAATGCACTGCTCTAGGCAATTAATTGCGTGTTTGTGCATTGAACAAGAACTGGCGAAAGGTAATTGTTTGATAAATAAGGAATAAAAAAAATGGCATGGACGCTGCTAAAGGTTGGTCGAGTGCTATCTCGTTTAACCAACCTATTTAGGAGCATACCCATGCCAACTCCATGTTATATCAGCATCGAAGGTAAAACCCAGGGCAATATCACCGCAGGTGCCTTCACCTCCGATTCCGTCGGCAACATCTTCGTACAAGGTCACGAAGACGAGATGCTGGTACAAGAGTTCCAGCACGTTGTGACTGTCCCGACCGACCCGCAATCCGGTCAGCCGGCTGGTCAGCGTGTCCACAAGCCGTTCAAGTTCACCGTTGCGCTGAACAAAGCCGTGCCGCTGATGTACAACTCCCTGGCTTCCGGCGAGATGCTGCCTAAAGTGACCCTGAAGTGGTACCGCACCTCCGTTGAAGGCAAGCAGGAGCACTTCTTCTCTACCGTGCTGACCGATGCCACCATCGTTGACATCGACTGCCAGATGCCGCACTGCCAGGACCCGGCGAAGTCTGACTTCACCCAGCTTATCCAGGTCTCCATGGCTTACCGCAAGATTGACTGGGAGCACACCGTTGCCGGTACTTCCGGTGCGGACGACTGGCGCGCGCCCATCGAGGCGTAAGCCTTGCTTCGGTACTTTGGTATTCCTTGTAAGTAGTAATGTGTCTTTGAGCCGGTTGTTCAACCGGCTTCTTGTACTGTGCATTTTCTCCAGCCTGGCCAACGGGTTGGCTGGAGCTTTTCTGTTTTGCCATCCCCCTGCCGGGGTTTGATGCCCTGCCGGTGAGTGCGGAGGGATGGCAAAGCACTAAAGGGTGTCCTGTGATGCAGACCCGAACCGCTCGTAACCTGTTAACCCCCTTATCTTTGGTGGCCCTTGCGGCACCGGAGAGGGCGGTAGCGTGGCTGCGCGGCGAGGGAGTGTATGGGCGCGAGAGTTGGCAAGGGCTCAGGCACAGCTTGGCCGTGACAAGAGGGAAAAGCCATGGCTAATCAAACCGGATTGCAATTTACCGTCAAGGTGGGAGCGTTGCCCGAGAGCACCTTCGTGGTGGCCAGTTTTCAGCTGGATGAGGGGCTGAACCGGCCGTTCAACTTGCAGTTGGAGGTGGCAAGTAGCCAGCCTGATGTTGACTTTGGCGCCGTGCTGGACCAGCCCTGCGAGCTGATGGTGTGGTACAACGGCGAGCTGCAACGCCGCGTATGCGGGGTAGTGAGCGAGTTTGCCCAAGGGGACAGCGGCTTTCGCCGCACCCGTTACAGCCTGCAAGTCAAACCGGCCCTGTGGCGGCTGGGCCTGCGCCAGAACTCCCGCATCTTCCAGGCGCAAAAGCCCGACGAAATCCTCAGTATCCTGCTGCAAGAACACGGCATTACTGACTACGCCTTTGCGCTCAAGAACGAGCACGCCCAGCGCGAATACTGCGTGCAGTATCGGGAGACCGACCTCGATTTCGTGAATCGCCTCGCAGCCGAAGAGGGGCTCTTCTACTTCCACGAGTTTGAAGCAGGCAAGCACCGCATCGTCTTTGCTGACGATGCGGCAGCCCTGACCGCCGGCCCCGAGCTATTTTTCAACCTCGGCAACCGCTCGCTGGAACAAGGTCCCTATGTGCGCCAGTTCCACTACCGCGAGGCGGTGCGCCCCTCGGATGTGGAGCTCAAGGACTACAGCTTCAAGACGCCGGCTTATGGCCTCTCCCATAAAAAGCAGGGGGCAGAGCTCGAGCATCAGCGCGATACCTACCAGCACTTCGACTATCCGGGCCGCTACAAGCAGGACCCGAGCGGCAAGGCGTTTGCACAACACCGGCTCGATGCCCTGCGCAATGACGCGGTAGCGGGCAGCGGCAAATCCAACAGCGCAGCCCTCTTGCCGGGACAAAGCTTCGCGTTGACCGAACACCCGAACGGCAGCCTCAACAGCGATTGGCAAATTGTCCATATCCGCCACACCGGTGA
>NZ_JBFODQ010000044.1:0-69228 GCF_040908355.1 Aeromonas sp. R2-2
ATCAGGGCCACTTCACGCTTGGCGGGTTACTATCTCGCTCTCGTTTCGATCAAGGGTTTCACCTGTCTCATGCCGATGGATCTCTCTGGCCTGCTGCGCCGACTGCTGACCGATAGTCACATCTACTTCGCTCTCAAAGTGCTGCTGGCCATTCTCGGTCTGCTCGCCTTCACCCTGGCCACCGGTAATATCCAGCTCACCGTGCTGCTCTCCCTCGGGGTCGTGGCGGGCGCCATCGCCGAAACCGACGACAGCCTGTGGGGACGGCTCAAAAACCTCGCCATGACGCTGATTTGCTTCATGTTCGCGTCCCTGTGTGTGCAGTATCTCTACCCCACCCCCTGGCTGTTTGCCATCGGGCTCGCCAGCTCCACCTTTATCTTCGTGATGGTGGGGGCGCTCGGTGCCCGCTACGCCACCATCAGCTTCGGCTCGCTGCTGATCGCCATCTACACCATGCTGGGAGCCGCCAAGGCACCGGATCTCTTCTACCAGCCGCTGGCCCTCGGCGCTGGCGCCCTCTGGTACGGGCTGGTCTCGTTTATCTGGCTCTGGCTCCTGCCCTACAAGACCCTGCACGAGCAGCTGGCCCAGAGCTACTTCGCCCTTGGTCGCTACCTGCTGGAAAAGTCCCGCTTCTTCCCGGCGGACGAGCACGGCGCCCAGGCCATTCGCCACAATCTGGCCCAGCTCAACATCAATCTGGTGAGCGCGCTGACCCTCACCAAATCGGCCCTCAATGCCCGCCTGAGCCGGCGCCATCCGGCGAGCCCCGAGCTGGCCAGCCTGCTGCGCCTCTACCTGCTGGCGCTGGAAATCCACGAGCGCGCCACCTCCAGCCACTACCCCTACAGCCGACTGGAAGCCGAGCTCAAGCAGGGCATAGTGCTGGAAGGATTTCAGGAGGTGTTCCTGCAGCTCTCCGAGGCGTGCCAGCGGCTCGGTTACGCCATTCTGGTGCACAAGCCCTACGCCCATAACAAGCGCATCCACTGGACGCTGGAGGCCCTTGGCGATCAGTTGGAGTTCACCAATCTCAAGCAGCACTACCCGAAAACCCTGCTGACGCCGATGAAGTTCCTACGCCGCAATCTGGCCAGCATCAACCAGCTGCTGGGCAGCGCCGAAGTGTTGCAAAACCCCGAGCAACCGGAGCAGGAGCTGCCCGCGCTGGCGCGCCCGCCCCGCCTGCCGCTACTGGCCCAGCTCAAGCAGCACCTCACCTTGCACTCCATGGTGTTTCGCCACGCGCTGCGTTTGTCACTCGGGCTGGTGATCGGCTACGGCATACTGCAAGCCTTTGATCTGGAAAAGGGCTACTGGATTTTGCTGACCGTGCTGTTTGTCTGCCAGCCCAGCTACAGCGCCACCCGCCGCCGACTGGTGCAGCGGATGCTCGGCACCTTCGCCGGCATACTGGTGGGTATTCCGGTGCTCTGGCTCTTCCCCGAGCTGCACGTCCAGCTGGTGGTGATGGGGCTGGCCGCCTTCCTGTTTTTCACCCAGGTGCGCAACAACTACAGCGCCGCGGTCTGCTTTATCACCCTCTACGTGCTGATGGCGTTCAACCTGCTCGATGGCATCGGCTTTGCGATCCTCGGGCCACGGCTACTCGATACCCTGCTCGGCTGCCTGATCTCCTACGGGCTGGTGGCCTGGCTGTGGCCGGACTGGCAGTACAAACGGCTACCAACGCTTATCGCCAATTCGCTGTCTGCAAACGCCCGCTACCTCTCGGCGGTGCTGGCGAGCCTCAAGCAGCAGCGGGACGAGTCCATCGACTATCGGGTGGCGCGCAAGAGCGCCCATCTGGCGGACAGCGAACTGGCTACCGCCTGGCAGAGCATGCTGGTGGAGCCGCAAAAGCGCCGCCGCTTCCTCGATCTCTGCTTTACCCTCACCTGGCGCAATCACGCTCTGCTCTCCTACATCTCGGCGCTGGGGGCCCATCGCGACAAGCTGGAAGCCATCAGCGGACTGGATGAGGTGCGCCACCACATCTGCCACACCCTTGAGCAGGCCGCCGGTCATCTGGCGGGCAACCCCTCCAGCTCCATCGGTGGTCAGTGTCCGGTGATAAGTCCGGACAGCAGCGAGGAGCAGCTGATGCTGACCCAGCAGCTCAACCTGATCAGCGAGCTGGCGGATCAGCTGCTGCATCTGGCCAACGAGAGCCGGTTGCTCACCGGGGATCAAGGCGCTACCATGCCCGCCCAATCCTGATAGCCCCATTAGCGAGGAGCCCTCATGTCTGCGTCCGAAAAACATCAGCTGGAATTCAACGGCCAACTCATCGAGACCGATGCCAAGGGCTACCTGCTCAACAGCAACGACTGGAACGAGGAGCTGGCGCTGGTGCTGGCTGCGCAGGAGGGGATCGAGCTTGAGGAACCGCACTGGGAAGTGGTGCGCTTTGTGCGCGCCTTCTATCTGGAGTTCAACACCTCCCCCGCCATCCGCGCACTGGTCAAGGCGATGGAAAAGCAGTACGGTCCCGAGAAGGGCAACAGCCGCTACCTCTACAAGCTGTTCCCGGAAGGGCCCGCCAAACAGGCGACCAAGATTGGTGGCCTGCCCAAGCCGGTGAAGTGCATCTGATCCCATGCATCTCATCCCATAACAACGGGGGCCGCAACTGCGGCCCCCGTTGTGTTTGGTGCGCTATCTTCGCGCACCTCGTATTCACATCCCTCAGGCTTTCAGCCAGCCTTATCCCCGCTTGTCAGCCAGCGCCACCAACTGCTCCGCCAGCCGGTGGCCGTGCAGGTAGGAGGCGATCAGCTCGCTATCCGCCTTGCCGATCTCAATCTGCTGATACCAGTGCGCCAGCATGGCAGCAAAGCCGCGCTGGGCCAGCACCGGCTGCCAGTCGTTGGGGCTAAGCATCTGCGCCTGCTTGTCGCGGGCGATGCTGCCGCGGGTGCAGTTCTCAAGGTGCAGGGAGAGATTGTCGCCGTAGGCATCGATGCGCTCCTCGGTGATCCCGGCGCTGCGGTTCATGCTGCCGCTGATGGCGCGATCCCCGCTCTGCCAGCTGACGCTAACCCCGGCCAACAGGCTGCTGTCCTTCGTATCCGGTCGCAATACCGCATGAAAGTCGCCGCCCGGCACGCCGCCATAGAAGCAGAGGCTGTCGAGCACATGGATAAAATCGTCGAACATAAAATCCCGCGCCTTGCCCGGCAGGGCGAAGCGGTGTTTCTGCCAGTTCAGCTCGGTGAGCGGCTGAGCGCGCGCCTCGGCCATGGCGGGCAGATAACGGCGGTTAAAGCCGGTAAAGAGGGCGCAATCTTGCGCAATGGCGAGGTTGGCCAGCGCCTCGGCCTCGGCCAGATTGTCGCACAGGGGCTTGTCGACAAAGGTGGGGATCCCTGCCCGCAGGCACTGTTCGGCCAGCTCACGGTGAACGGCGGTAGCAGCGTGGATCATCACGGCATCGGGGCGGCTGGCCAGCATGGCCGCCACATCGGTAAAGCACTCGGCGACCCGATACTGGCGTGCCAGCTTCTCCAGCACTGCCGGATTCCGGGTACAGAGCAGCGGGGTGACCCGCTCGTCGCTCGCCAGCAGCGGCAGATAGGCTTTTTGGGCGATATCCCCCAGACCAATCATGGCAATGCGCATCTCAACTCCTTTTCACTCGATAACGGGACAAGCGGATAACTGCCCGCACCATCGCAGGATTTCTCCCGCAGATCCAGCCTGCCGTTAGCGCACTGGCTGGCGTGTGCAGATCTGTGCAAACAGCGACGTTATTTGGGCATGGCAAGATCGCAGACCGACTTGATCACCTCGGCCAGCCACTCGATGGCGAGATTGCCCTGGCTTTTGCGGTGTCTGCCGACCACCACCTCGAACGGCTGCGGCGCCCCGGCCATCGCCACGGTGCGAAAATCGCCGAGGGCGGCGATGGCCGACGGAATGCAGGCTGCCACGTCATTGACCGACATAAAGGCTTGCAGCGAGGTGTAACAGGGGAGCGTTGCCACCGCCGCGCTGGCAACCTGCTGCGGGCTCATCTGCCCTTCGAAATTGCCGACGCTGTTGGCGAACTGCACAAAGGGGATGGCCGCCAGATCCTGCGGGGCGTTGTCCGGCAGATATCGGGAATCGCGGCGCAGCACGCAGCAGTAGTGATCCCGGCGCAGGGTGGCGCGCAGCAACCCCGGGTCGAGATAGGCATCAAAGCCAATCACCAGATCGACCTCGCCGCTGGCCAGCGCCTCCAGATGCGCTTCGGCCTGAAAGTCCACCACATCGAGCCGGATGGAGGGCGCCTGAGTGCGCAGGGCGCTCGCCAGCCTTGGAATAATGGCGAGCTGGGCATATTCGTTGGCCATCACCCTGAAGGTGCGCTCGCTGCTGGCAGGATCGAAGGGGGCAGCCACAAAGATCCCGTCGATATCGGCCAGGATCTGCTCGAACCTGGCAGCCAGCTCGCAGGCGTAGTCGGTCGGCTGCAACCCGGCGCTCTGGCGGATAAAGAGCTCGGCGGGAAAGAGATCGCGCAGCTTTTTCAAATGGCTGCTCACCCCCTGCTGGGAGATCTCCAGCAGCTCGGCCACCCGCGACACACTCTTGTATCTCACCAGCAGCACCAGCACCCGCATCTGCCTGATATCGATCTTCTCCACCCTTACCTCACCAATTTCAGTTGTATCACATACAAACCACCCATGATTTACATTGTATCAGTGGCTCTCTAACCTTGCAGCTCTTCCAGCAAAGCGAGGTTAACGATGAAAACTGTCATTCTGATTGGTGCTCAGGGGAAAATGGGGCAAGCCGCCCTCAGTGGTCTGGGCAAGCACAAGGTCATTACCGCCAGCCGCTCCGTTGAGGGGTGTGATTTTCAGGTGGATATCACCAGCCGAGAGTCCATCGAGCGGCTCTACCAAAACGTGGGTTCCTTCGATGCGGTGGTCAATACCGCCGGCTATTGCGAATACGCCCCCTTTGGCGAGATGAGTGACGAGCAGTGGCAAACCACCATCCAGAGCAAGCTGATGGGGCAGATCAATCTGGTCAATATCGGCCTCAACTACATCAATCAGGGGGGCTCCTTCACCCTGATCTCCGGCATTCTCAATATCAAGCCGATCCCGCTGGCCATTGCCGATGCCACTACCAGCGGCGCCATCGATACCTTTGTCCAGTGCGTGGCCCACGAGCTGCCCCGCGGCATTCGCATCAATGTGGTCAACCCGACCGTATTGGAAGAGGCGTGGGACGTATATGGCGAGATGATGCCGGGCTTCCAGCCGGTGCCGGGAGCTCTGGTCGGCAAGGCGTTTGAGCGCTCCGTCGATGGCTTTATTAGCGGCCAGGTGCTCTATGTCGATGCCTGATCTTTTTCAGGCCTGACCCCAATGCCTTTGTAATTCCTTGTCGATGTTTTTCCTCTTCCCCGAAAGCACTGCTCTCGGGGCTTTTTGCATAGAGGAACCGGAGTAGCGACAGAATATGATTTTATTTCGACGACGGTACACAGATTTATGTCATCCGGGTCACTGTCAGAGCGGCCTCGTTTGGCTTACTATGGCGCTCTTCTCCCTGTTGCCGAGCAAAGGGACTATTTCAGGCTATTTGCCGGAATGGATTACCGCTGACCAACGCCCTGTTTGGCAGCAGCTTATTGGCGCGGCCACTATTGCCTGTGCGCTATCGGCACTTATAAAACGCGTTATTTATGGATGTATAACGATGAAATCATCAATTGCACTCAAAGCCTTGTCGCCCTATATATTCGCAATATTGTCAGTTGGGCTGATGTCCAGCGGATATCATGCGCTGCCGATCTATTGCGGCCTGGCCATTGTCGTCTATCCGGTGCTGGTTGCCATGCTGGCGGACGAGTGGGAAAAACAGGGGCTGGTCTATCGCGAATCAACCCAGGTCGAGGTTGATGTCAATGTGCGCGGGATCCTTATCAAGGAGCAGAGACGACATCTGGAGAACCTCTACTTTGTCTCGCCGGACCTGATGCAAACCAAACTCACCAGCCTCGCCCGCCTCAAACTGCTGCTCTGCGGCGCCATGTTTGCCGTGTCACTCTATGAATTCGCGCAACAAGCCGAGGCTCAATTTGCCCTGCCCGCCGTCAATCTGATGGATATATCCGGCCTGATAATCGGCCTTGGTGGGGTACTGTTTCTCGGCCACTGCGCGAGAAAAAGCCTCTCCCTCTACGGGACCTGTCGCCATAAAAACTATCTGGTGCAGAGTCATAACGAACCCGGCGCCCAGCTCTATAGCGCAGCCATTTCTACCAAGGCGGCAAACCTGCAAGTGAACCATACCCGCATGTTCGATGCCTTATTGGCGTGGTATTGAGCAACCCTTAATTGGCAACCTTTAATTGCCCCCCCCTTTGGATCAAGATGGCGGGGCAGCAGGTAAGACAATAAGCCCCCATCCCAAACGCGCTCACTGACCACTCTGCCGTGACCGGCGCAGTGGTTGGTTGAGCCTCTATTACCCTCCCTATAGCCACCCTCTGCCCCTCCCCTTGCTTACTGCTTTATCAGAAGTCATCAGCCTGTCATCTGGCTGACATCCCGCGGTCATTTTCAAGCCATAGAGTTTTTCACTTATTTTTCATATGGATAGATAAGGAACATCATGACTTTCCCGCGCTCTTCTTATGTGGCTTTGGCCGTCTCGCTGGTCTTGCTTGGCGGCTGCCAGTCAGAGAACGAATCGTCTGCCGACAGCCAGGGCAAAACCGCCTATCAATACAGCACCAAAGCGGTCTACAGCCCGCAGCAGCAGGCGGAGAGCTACGAGCCAGCGCCTCAGGGGTTCAGCCCGGTCTTTACCGAGATGGTGGCGCGCCATGGCTCGCGCTCCCTCTCCAGCCCGAAATATGACGTGCTGACCAAGCTGGTATGGGAAGAGGCGCAGCGCCAAGGGGCGCTTACCACCCTCGGGCAGGGGCTGGGAGGCAAGGTCGATCTGGTGACGGCCGCCAACCAGAAACTGGGTTATGGCCTGCTCTCGGCGCTGGGCAAGGAGGAGCACGCCAATCTCGCCACCCGGCTGGCGGCACGGCTGCCGACCCTGCTCAACAGCAGTGAGCCCCACTGCATCAAGGTAGTCACCTCGGGCAAGGACAGGGCCAACGAAAGCGCCTTCTACTTTATGGAGAGTCTCAAGCGCAACGTGAGCTATGTCAGCGACTCGGCGCAGTGCTACCTCACGCAGGATGACCCCTCGAAGATCGACAAAAAGCTGGTCAACAAGTTCGAGCTCTACTTCCACAAGACCACGCCCGAGGGGGATTACGCCCGCTACCTGCCCGCCTATGAGAGCTACCAGCGCTTTATCGGCGACGAAGATGCCGGAATTGCCGCGGCCCCCGAGCTGGCCAGAGCGCTGGATCAGCTTAAAAACCTGAGCAAGACCAAAGAGATGGCCCGCAGCATGCTGGAGCGTATCTACAGCAAGGGGTTTGTCGACTATCTGGCGGGCGGCGTCGAGTTTGTCGCCGTCAACCCGGAAGATGGCGGCATGACCTATGTGCGCGACGAAGTGGATGCCGCCCTGATGCTCTACAACCTCTTTATCATCGGCCCCGGCATGATCCGCGAAGCGCAGGCACAGGGCAGCGAACCCTGGGCGCTGGAACAGTTCCTCACCCCACAGGAGTCTGCCTGGTTCTCCTACCTCTCCGATGCGGAAGATTTCTACGAGAAGGGGCCGAGCTTTGCCAACCAGAGCGCCCCCTACGCCATTGCCCAGCCGCTGCTCGACGGCCTGTTTGGCGAGGTGCAGCGTCAGGTGGTGGAGGGCGAGCAGAGCCGACGGGCCACCCTGCGCTTTGCCCATGCCGAGGCCATTATCCCCCTCGCCGCCCTGATGAAGCTGGAAGGGAGCCGTCAAGGGGCCAGCCCGGATCAGCTGTTCAGCCAGCAGAACAACGAGTGGCGCGGCGGCTGGGTCTCCCCCTATACCGCCAATATCCAGTGGGATATCTACCAGAACGGGCAGCGGCAGGTGCTGGTCAAGATGCTCTACAACGAAAAGGAGATCGCCTTTAAAACGGGCTGCCAGCCCTACCAAAGCGGCAGCCACTACTACGACTTCGAGGAGCTCAAGCGCTGCTACGGCTATAAAGGCTAACCCTTCGCACGCCGGATATGGCGATAACAAGGGGCGACCAGCAGGTCGCCCCAATTCACTCCCCTTCCCTGTTTGCCAAAGCGGGATATGGCAATAAAGCCGCCTTCCAGTTCCATTTGCTGATCCAGTTCAAAAAACGATTAATTTCTGATAGTTAAGTCACTTTAAGGCTCGCCTCGGCAGTTTCGTTTGGCTTACCATAGCCATCCAGAACCTGTTGAGCTGCGATGGGTTGCTGCCAAGGATGGCCAAAAAAATACATAAAGCTGTTATTTATGGCTATTCCGTGAAATTGGGCAGTATTACCTTTTGTTCAGAAAGTTGGGCCTAATATTCGCTTGCGAAGACATAAATAGCATAATTTGCGCACAGGAGGCGCAGGAATGAAATTAAAACACTTATCCCCTGATATAATTTCATTAATTCATCATGTTGAGCTTAATGAGTCAGGTTGGTGGAAAAAAGCTATCGGACAAGTTGTAAAAGGAGTTCTTTGGAAAACAGAAACACCTAAATCCATTACTGAACTGCAAAACGCATTACAACAAGATGTTGGGATTAATCTCCCTGTCGACTCGCTTGAAAAACTCCTTAGTACACTTATTTCACAAGGAGTTGTCGCAAAACCAATCTGTGATAAATTCAGACTATCCGAACATGCAAGACTAGAGCTGACAAAAGCGCAACAAAAAGCCAAAGCAGAGCAAGATGAATGCACTGATACATTCTTGGCATCCTGCGCCACATACACTCCATCATTAAACTCTAAAGATGTATGGGAACACTTTCAAAGATCACTTCTACATGCCATACAGGTCACTGGAGCAAACCTTTTTCACCTATTAGCAGATGGCAGGTTACAACGGGACTTTGATTGGGTACACGGTTTTCTTTCTCGATTCTCAACTGAACATCACGATGGCCTCTATAAAGTACTACAAGTATTTTTCACTCCTAGTAATAGTGCTTGTCGAAACCAAATCCTCCGATTACTAACAGCACACTTTTTTGCCGAAGCATCCCAGCTAAAACCAGAAACATTAGCTGCTATTGAAGGTAAAAAGACGAAAAGAACCATCAAGGTAGTACTTGACACGAACTTCATTTTCTCTGTATTACAACTTCATGATAACCCTGGTGATGATTCCGCCCTATCACTTATTGATATTGCTCAACGGGCTGGAAAAAAATTAGACATTAAATTCTACGTACTTCCTGGAACGCTGGAGGAAGCAAAACGAGTAATCCTCCATCAAATGAATCTCATTGATCGCATCAAGACAACAACTGTAATGTCCCGGGCAGCACTTCATCAACCATTACCCAGCATTGCTAAAAAATTCTTCGATACAGCATCACGTAATCCGGGATTATCTGCCCGAGCATTCTTCCAACCATATATTGACGACCTTAAAATAATTCTTCAGGAAAAAGGAATTAAAGTACTTGATGCCCATCCAACTATCTACAATCAACGACAAGATGTTGTTGATGATGTACTGGATGAAATAAAACGTGAAGAACGAGAAATACCTGAGTCCAAGCGCAAAGGATATGAAACTCATCTACATGATGCAGTACTTTGGCATGCAGTTAAAGACCGTCGACCGTCATATTCAGACTCACCTTTTGATGTTGAATATTGGGCCGTATCAATTGATTGGAGATTAATCTCTTTTGACCGAAAAAAAAGAGCCGCCAATGCATCAAACCTTCCTGTGGTACTTCACCCAAGTAACTTAATACAGCTAGTGCAGTTTTGGGTTCCACGATCGCAACAATTGGAAGATAGTTTAGTCGATAGCTTCCGCTTGCCACTTTTTTTTCAGTCTTTCGACCCTGAAGATGAAAGAGCAACAATTCAGGTACTACAAGCTCTTTCACGTTTTGAGAATGTGGATGACTTGCCAGATTCGACTGTCCGCTCCGTCCTTACAAACCGTGCATTAAGAGGGCGATTAAAAGAAGCTGATACATCAAATGATGAGATTTTCGCATTAGTTCGTGAGGAACTACTCTCCGAGCACCAAGCAGCACTGAATTTGTTAGAACAGACTCAGGGAAAGTTAAATGCTACTGTGGCATTCTTGGATACTGAAAAAGCAAGTAAAGAAAAATCAGAACATGCATTATTAGCGACTCAAGAACAGCTAAGAAAGGCAGAAGAAATTGCAATAGAAGCAGAGCAAAGAATTGCCGATGCTGAGCGACTTAGAGAAGCTAAAGATCAACAGTTAATTCAGATTGAAATAAAATCAAAAGAAGCACAAAGAGAGCTAAAAAGACTCCATTACTTCTTGATCGCAATTTTAGCGCCGTGCGCTCTCGGTTTCACTCTAGCCCTAACAGAATATTTCTTGTTTGAGTTCTCGCTTGGACCCATAAACAAACTAATTACTGCCATTCTACTAGGTATTACACCATTGGCATTGTCATGTCTAATTTCACCTTACATCACCATCAAGCATGAAGCACTTCAGAGTTGGCGTATAGTACGAATTGTTAATTGGGTTGGAAAAAAAGCTCTCTTAGTCCCAGGGTCTCTTGCATTAGTTGCTATTTTTCAGGGAGGAATATGGGATTGGGTTAAATCCGTTATGAACTGGAATACATAAGTTAAACCAAAAACTATTGATAATTAGCAAAGGCGACCACTCGGTCGCCTTTTTATTTCGATTACTTTCCAATCAGGAAAACTTACCGCGCCGGTCGTTTGGCACCATTTCCTTTAGCCGCAGGCTTGCCGCCTTGAGCTGCGGGTTTGACGCCCGGCTTGGCAGAGCCAGCGCGGGTCGGCGCCTTGCCCTTATGGGCAGGTTTTCCGGCAGGTTTGCCCTTGCCAGCACTCTTGCCTTCGCCCTGTGCGGCCGGTTTGCCGTTAGCCGCCCCTTTCTGCAGCTGGGAACCCACCGGCTTGCCGCCCGTCGGCTTGTTGCCTGCGCCATTGCCACGCTGATGAGCAATGTTACTGTGGCGAGTCAGGGCCGGTTTCATCCCCTTGCCGCTGGCGGCGCGCTCGTTGCGCCCTTCCGCAGGCACCAGACAGCCTGGGCCGTTGCCAATCAGGTGGCCCTTGCCCATGGCGAGCAGGGCTTCGCGGATCATCGGCCAGCCAGCGGGGTCGTGGTAGCGCAGCAGCGCCTTGTGCAGGCGGCGACGACGCTCGCCCTTGGCAACAAACACATCGCCACCGGTGCGGCTCACCTTGTTTAACGGGTTTTTCTCCGTGTAATACATGGTGGTGGCGTTGGCGAGCGGCGACGGGTAGAAGTTCTGCACCTGATCGAGCTTGAAGCGGTTCTCTTTGACCCAGAGCGCCAGATTGATCATGTCTTCATCCGTGGTGCCCGGGTGGGCAGAGATAAAGTAGGGGATCAGGTACTGCTGCTTGCCCGCCTCTTTGGAGTATTTGTCGAACAGCTCCTTGAACTGGTAGTAGCTGCCCATGCCCGGCTTCATCATCTTGGAGAGCGGCCCCTCCTCGGTGTGTTCCGGCGCGATCTTGAGGTAGCCGCCGACGTGATACTTGGCCAGCTCCTTGATATAGCGGGGATCTTCCACCGCGATGTCGTAACGCACGCCGGAGGCGATGAGGATCTTCTTGATCCCCTTGAGGTCGCGCGCCTTGCGATAGAGGTTGATGGTCGGGCTGTGGTCGGTGTCCATGTGCGGGCAGATGGTAGGCCAGACACAGGAGGCGCGACGGCAGGTCTGCTCGGCCTTGGGGCTCTTGCAGCGCAGCTTGTACATGTTGGCGGTAGGGCCGCCGAGATCCGAGATGACACCGGTAAAGCCCGGCACCTTGTCGCGGATATCTTCGATCTCTTTGAGGATCGACTCTTCCGAGCGGCTCTGGATGATGCGCCCTTCGTGCTCGGTGATGGAGCAGAAGGAGCAGCCGCCAAAGCAGCCACGCATGATGTTGACCGAGGTCTTGATCATCTCGAAGGCGGGGATCTTCTCGTTGCCATAGGCAGGGTGCGGCACCCGCTGGTAGGGCAGGCCGAAGACGCCGTCCATCTCCTCGGTTTCCAGCGGGAAGGCGGGCGGGTTGACCCAGACGATGCGATCGCCGTGAGCCTGCGACAGGGCGCGGGCACAGCCGGGGTTGGTTTCGTGGTGCAGAATGCGCGAGGCGTGGGCGTAGAGCACCTTGTCCTCTTTCACCCGCTCGAACGCCGGCAGCTTCACATAGGTTTTTTCCCACGGCTTGGGCTTGGGCGGCTGCACCAGCACGGGCTGGGCTTCCTGCGCGGCAGGTGCCGCGTCGGTGGCGTCATCCGAGCATGGGGCCCCTTCCATATAGGGGTTCATGATGGGATCGATGCGGCCAATCTGGTCGAGCTTGCTCGAATCCACCCCTTTCCAGCCCGGCAGCGGCTCCTTGCGGATGACGGCGGTGCCGCGAATATCCTGCATGGTGTCGATGGTCTCCCCCGCCGCGATACGGTGGGCCACTTCCACCAGCGGCCGCTCGGCGTTGCCGTAGATGAGGATATCGGCCTTGGCATCGAGCAGGATGGAGCGGCGGATGGTCTCGGACCAGTAGTCGTAGTGGGCGATACGGCGCAGCGACGCCTCGATGCCGCCGATAACGACAGGGACCTCCTTGAAGGCCTCCTTGCAGCGCTGGGTATAGACCAGGGTGGCGCGATCCGGCCGCTTGCCGCCCACATCCCCCGGGGTGTAGGCGTCGTCGTGGCGCAGCTTTTTGTCGGAGGTGTAGCGGTTGATCATGGAGTCCATGTTGCCCGCGGTCACCCCGAAGAAGAGGTTCGGTTTGCCCAGACGCATAAAGTCATCTTTGGATGACCAGTCCGGCTGGGCGATGATGCCGACCCGAAAGCCCTGCGCCTCCAGCATGCGGCCGATGACCGCCATGCCGAAACTCGGGTGATCCACGTAGGCATCCCCCGTCACCAGAATGACGTCGCAGCTGTCCCAACCGAGCTTGTCCATCTCTTTGCGGGACATGGGCAGGAAGGGCGCCGTGCCGTAGCACTCGGCCCAATAGCGGGGATAGGAGAAAAGGTTGGGTACCGGCTGCATTTTGAACACCTGGAAAAATTCGGGTCGCGCATTATACCGGTTGCGGCCAAGGGGAGCGATGGCTTTTTGTCCCTATAGATCCCGCGGAATAGGTCGCCGCCCGCAATAGCAAGGGCGCCCGCAGGCGCCCTTGTGATGATGGAGGCTGATAACTGGCCTCCGTCAGGATTGAGGTCAGAGCGCCGGAGGGTGCGACTCCCCTGCCCCTTTGGCGGCCAGCGCTTCGTCTACCTGCTGATCCCGCGCCCCTGTCATGCCAGCGTGGCGGGCGATCAGATGGTAGATGGCGGGCACCACCAGCAGAGTGACCAGGGTCGCCAGCGACAGTCCGAAGAAGACCACGGTTCCCACCGCCATCCGGCTCTCGTAGCCCGCCCCCATGGAGAGCATCAGCGGCACCGCACCGATAATGGCGGTGAGCGAGGTCATCAGGATGGGGCGCAGACGGCGCACCGAGCCTGCGATGATCGCCTCCTCGAACCCTTCCCCCCGCTGGCGCAACTGGTTGATGAACTCGACGATGAGGATGCCGTTCTTGGTCACCATGCCAATCAGCATGATCATGCCGATCTGGCTGTAGATGCTCATCTCCTGCCCCGTCAGCCAGAGGCCAAGCAGGCCGCCGAAGATGCCGAGTGGCACCGTCACCATCACCACTGCCGGTGTCAGGGTGCTCTCGAACTGGGCCACCAGCACCAGATAGACCACCAGCAGGGCGAGGCCAAAGACCAGCACCATCTCCCCCTGATTGTCGCGGTAATCCTTGGAATCACCGGCGTAATCCACCGTCATGCCGGTGGGTAGGTTGGCGTTGGCCCAGCCATCGAGGAAATCGAGGGCCTCACCCAGGGTGTGGTCGGGATGCACATCGGCGGTCAGGGTGATCGCCTTTTGCCGCTGGTAGTGGTTGAGGCGATTGGCGGTCGCCACCTGCTTGACGGTGGCCAGGGTAGAGAGACTGACCATCTCGCCATTGGCCGCCTTCAGGTAGATGCGACCGAGATCCGAGATGCCGTTGAACTCGGTCTGATTGCCGCGCAGGTAGACGTCATACTCCTCGCCCCTGTCCACATAGGTGGTCTTGCTCGCCCCGCCCAGCAGGGTTTGCAAGCTGTTGGCCACGGTGGAGACCGGAATGCCAAGCTGGCTGGCGCTGTCGCGATTGATGGTCACCTGCAGCTCGGGGGTCTTCTCGGCATAGTCGAGATCCGGGCTCAGCATCAGGCCGCTGCCCTGCGCCGCCTGTTGCAGCGCCAACCCTTGCTGGTAGAGCTCGGCATAGTCGTTACCCTGCAGCACGAACTGCACCGGCGCGGTGGAGCCGCCGCGGAAACCGGGCTGGAAGGTGCGGATCATCACGTCGGGAATGCCGGAGAGCTTGGCACCCAGCGAGCGGGAGAACTCGGTGGCAGTGACGTCGCGCTCCGCCCAGTCGGTGAGCTGGATGATCACCATACCGGTCTGATCGCCGCCACGGCCAAAGGCGGGGGTACTGAAGCTCAGCGCCTGCACCACCCCTTTGCCCAGCATCGGCATGATGGCGGACTCCACCTGCTGCATGTTGCGCTTCATCCGCTCGATGCTGGTCCCCTCTGCCCCCTTGACGAAGACATAGATGACGCCACGATCCTCGGTCGGGGTGAGGCTGGTCGGCAGTTGGGTAAAGAGGGCACCGATACCGCCCAGACAGAGCAGCAGCACCAGCGGCGTCCAGCGGGAGCGACGCAGCACCCATGCCAGCAGGTGGCGATAGTGCCC
Organism: Aeromonas sp. R2-2; assembly: GCF_040908355.1. NCBI lineage: Bacteria > Pseudomonadati > Pseudomonadota > Gammaproteobacteria > Aeromonadales > Aeromonadaceae > Aeromonas > Aeromonas sp. R2-2. The sequence goes on from NZ_JBFODQ010000044.1 coordinate 14,929, forward strand.
CTCCAGCCAGCCGAGCCCGCGGTCGAGCCCGGCTGTCAGCCGGTTCGGTTTATCCAGCGGGCGCATCAACCAGGAGCCCATGGCCGGGGTTAGAGTCAGCGCAACCAGCGAGGAGCAGAGCACCGCAAGCGAAAGCAATATCGCAAACTCGGTAAAGAGCCGCCCCACCATGCCATCCATAAAGGCGATGGGGACAAACACCATCACCAGCACGGCGGTGGTGGCGATGACCGCAAAGCCCACCTCGCGGGTGCCGTGCCAGGCGGCCAGCAGCGGCGGTTCACCCCGCTGCAGATGGTGGTGGATGTTCTCCACCACCACGATGGCATCATCCACCACCAAGCCGATGGCGAGAATAAGGGCCAGCAAGGTGATGAGGTTGATGGAAAAGCCGAAATACCAGGCGCCGATAAAGGCGGAGATGAGCGACACCGGCACCGTAATGGCCGGAATAAGCGTGGTGCGCCCCTGCCCGAGGAACAGATAGAGCACCGCCACCACCAGCACGGCGCAGATGGCCAGGGTCTCGTACACCTCATCGATGGCCTGCTTGATAAAGATGGTGGAGTCGTAATCGACCTCCAGCTTGGCCCCCTCCGGCAGGAAGCGCTGCATCTCGCCGAGTTTCTTCTCGATCCCCTGCGCCACCGCCAGCGGATTGGCGGTGGACTGGGCGACGATGCCGATACCCAGACTCTCTTTGCCGTTGCGCTGATAGGCGCTGTCTTCGTTCTTGGCTCCCACCTCCACATCGGCGATATCAGCCAGATAGACGCTCTGGCCGTTGGCGGCTGTGGTGACTTGCAGCTGCTGGAAATCTTCCGCTGTGTGATAGAGACGGGCGATCTGCACCGCCATGGTCATGGAGTTGTTGCGGATCTCGCCCCCCGGCAGCTCGATATTCTCCCGCTTGAGGGCCTCTTCCACATCGCTCACCGTGATGCCTCGGGCCGCCATATCGGCAGGGCGCAGCCGTACATACATCACCTGGGTCAGATCGCCGGAGAGCGCCACTTCGCTCACCCCGTCCACCAGACTCAGGGGGTCAACCAGCACGCGGTTGGCGTAGTCGGTCATGGCGGTGCGATCCATCTGGCTGCTGCTGAAGTTGAGCCAGATCGCCACATCGCCGTTGCCGCTGTCCTTGGTCACCAGCGGCTCGTCCACATCATCGGGCAGCCGTGGCCGCGCGCGGGAGAGGGCATCACGCACATCGGAGATCCCCTCCACCATGTTCCAGCCGAGCTTGAACTCGACGGTGATCATCGAGCGCCCCTTGCGGGTCATGGAGTTGATGTTCTTGATGCCGCTGATGCCGGAAAGTTGATCCTCGATGGGCTTGGTGACCTGGCTCTCCATCACCGAGGGGGCCGCCCCCTCATAGGTGGTGGTGATGGAGACCGAGGGGATCTGCACGTCCGGCATCTCCCGCACCGTCAATTTGCTGAAGGCGACCAGACCAAACACGGTCAGCAAGGCGCTGAGCACCACCGCCACCAGCGGGCGGCGAACTGAGATATCGGAGAGCCACATCAGCCGTTCACCTCGGCCAGATCACGCACCTGCACCCCATCACGCAGATTGACCAGCCCCTCGACCACGATGCGATCGCCGACCTTGAGCCCCTCGGTGACCCAGACAGTCTCCCCTTCGGTTTCGCCGAGTACCACAGGCACCCGCTTGACCCGGCCATCGGCCTCAAGGCGATAGACGAAACGCTGCTCGCCGGCGTACTCCACCGACTGGGCAGGGATCAGGGTAAGCTGCTGGGCAGGCAGTGCCAGCTCCACATTGAGCAACATGCCCGGGCGCAACTGGCCATTGCCATTGGGGATCATCACCCGCGCCTTGATGTTCTGGGTATCGTTGGAGACGCGGCTGTCGAGGGTGGTCAAAGTGCCGTTGAATTGTTGATCCGGCCAGGCAGTACTGGTGGCGGTGACCGCCATGCCCGGGCGCAGCAGGGAGAGGTAACGCTCCGGCACCGCCAGATCGAGGCGCAGTTTGTCCAGTTCATCGAGATGCAGCAGGGTGTCGCCGCTGTTGACCAGCGCCCCTTCGCTGAGATCAATCAGGCTCACGGTACCGGCAAAGGGCGCCTGCAGGGTACGCAGGGAGAGCTCGTAGCGGGCGGCATCGAGGCGTGCCTGCACCTGGGCCACGGTGGCTTCCTGCCCCTCCAGCTCGGATTGGGTCACGGCGCCACGGGCCACCAGCTTGCGCATATCACTCAGCTTGCGGTTCTCGTCGCGCAGACTGGCGCTCTGCTCGGCCAGCTCCGCCTGCTGCTTGCCCGCATCCAGCGCGATCAGGGTCTCCCCCTTCGCCACGCTCTGACCAGATTGCACCGCAATCTTGACGATGCGACCGGTCACTTCGGGGCTGATGATGACAGAACGATTGGCCGCCAGCTTGCCCACCAGCTTGAGGGTAGGCTCGGCCAGACTCTGTTTGACGGTTTGAGTGCGGATATTGACCTGTCTGGTCGGTGCTTTGGCGGCGGGTTCGCTGTGACGCAGCGCCCAGACGCCGGCAACCACGATTAGAAGAAGGCCCAAGCCGAGCCAGATACGCATTTTCATCGAACAGTCCATGAAGAGTGAGAGGGTAAATCCAGATTGGGGCCATTTTAGCCCCAGACTATGCCGTGACTATGTATAAATGTGACAAAACGTAACAAGAGCGGGATAAGCTCACTCTGTTTCAGGTCGCGCCGTTTGTTTTCACGCCACATCGCATACACTAACGACTATTTCCTTCGCAACCCGACTGACTGCCTATGCCCAAAATGTCTGACCACCGCTTTCTCACACGCCTGACCTGGCTCCTGTTCGCCGTGGTCATCCTGCTGATTGGTCTGACCTTGCGGCAAAGCCTGAAACAGATAGAACGCCTCTACCAGAGCGATACCCTCAACAGCGCCATCTACCTGCGGGATCGGTTCAAACAGACCGAAGTATTTCTTGAGGCGATGCGCGGTCAGGCCGAAGAGCGACTGCGCAGCGACCCCCAGTCGGTGCTCACCCGCCAGCTCTATCGCCATATCGAGGTACTGCCAGAGGGGCTGGCCCTCGACAAGCTCCCCGGCGATTTACCGGCCGGACTGGTGGGCAACCTCACCGGTGACGGCCCGCTGCCGCCCCCCGGCAGTGCGCGGGAGGCGCAACTTCATTTGGCCCTGAGCCTCTCCCCCTTGTTGTCCACCGCCAGCCAGCGCCTGGGCAGCGAGATCGCCTGGGCCTACTTCACCGGGGTGGACAACTTTATCTACCTCTATCCCTGGATCCCCTCCAGCCAGTTTCGCTTTGCCCGCAGCATCTATGACAAGCACTACTGGCAGGATGCGCTGATGTCACCCAACCCCAGCCAGGACACCATTCTCTCCCGCCCCTACGAAGATTTTGCCGGACTGGGCACCATGGTCACCATGTCCCAGCCTCTCTACAAGGACGGCTCGCTGGTAGGGATGATCAGCATGGACATCCTGCTCTCACGCTTGCAATCGCAGCTCAACCAGCTGGCGCCGGCGCTGGGTGAGTATCTGCTGCTCAATCAGTACCATCAGGTGCTGGCCAGCAGCGCACACCAGCCCGTGGTGCCGCAAGACCCCGAGCCGACCGACGAATACCAGTGGCGGCAAGGGGCATTGCAGCTGACCATGGCAATCCCAGATACCCCGTTGCGACTGGTGCACAACGTCACCCTGCTGCCGCTGGTGTGGGCCATGCTCTGCCAGTCCACGCCGACCCTGCTCGCCATCCTCTTTATGCTGCTGGCCGCCCTCTCCAACCTGAGGTCCCATCGCCTCAACCAGCGGCTCAATTACCTCTCCTGCCACGATGCCCTCACCGGCGCCTTCAACCGCCACTATCTGGTGCTGCTGGAGCAGGCGGGCGATCTGGCCCGGCTGCAAGCGGGGATCCTGATGTTCGATGCGGATCACTTCAAACGGGTCAATGACAACTTCGGCCATGCCGTCGGCGATATCGTGCTGATCCGGCTGGTGCAGATCTGCCAGCAGCAGCTTAGGCCCACAGACCGCCTGATCCGCTGGGGGGGCGAAGAGTTTCTGCTGCTGATTGGCCGCGCAGATGCAACGCAGCTCGGCGAGCTGGCGGAGCGGCTGAGAAAGGCGGTGGCAGATCATGACTGGGCCGCCATCGAGCCCGGGCTGGAAGTCACCATCAGCCTCGGCTATCTGCCCCACCAGGAGAACCTTCCCCTGCACGAGGCGGTGCGCCGCGCCGATGTGGCGCTCTATCAGGCCAAGGCCAACGGTCGCAACCGCAGCGAAAGATGGCAGGGTGACGCCTCCTGACTCTCGGAGTAAGCTGACCCCTCAACCCCTTTTTGGAGGACTGTCGTGCCACGTAAACCCCGCGTAGGGCTCGCTCTCGGGAGCGGCGCCGCCAGAGGATGGGCCCATATCGGCGTCATCCGCGCCCTTGAACGTCTCGGCATCAAACCGGATTTGATCGCTGGCTGCTCCATCGGCAGCTTTGTCGGTGCCGCCTATGCCGCCGGTGAACTGGATCGGCTGGAAACCTGGGTGCGCGGCTTTACCCGCCTGCAGGTGGTCAGCCTGCTCGACCCGGCCCTCTCCGGCGGGCTGTTTCGCGGCGAAAAGGTGTTTGGTCTTGCCGCCAGCCATCTGGGGGATCCCAATCTCGAGAATCTGCCCATCCCCTTCGCCTGCATCGCCACCGAGCTCGATACCGGCCGCGAAATCTGGCTGCAACAGGGCCCGCTGCGCCAGTCGGTGCGCGCCTCCTGCGGCATGCCGGGGATCCTCACCCCGACCCGGATCAACGACCGCTGGCTGGTCGATGGCGCCGTGGTCAATCCGGTGCCCATCTCGCTGGCCCGCGCCATGGGGGCCGAGGTGGTGATTGCGGTCAACCTCAACACCGATATGCACCAACCCTGGACCGACGAGCCGGATCAACCCGGCAGCGGCGGCCTGCTCAGCCAGTGGCTCAATCGCGGTGAATCCGCGCCAACCACCCCGGGTCTGTGGAGCGTGATGAGTGGCTCCATCAACATCATGCAAGAGCGTATTACCCGCGCCCGGATGGCCGGTGACCCGCCGGAGATCCAGCTCTGCCCGCGCCTTGGCAGCTTCTCCATCATGGATTTTCATCGCGCCAGCGATGCCATCAACGAGGGGGAAGCCTGCGTCGAGCGCAATCTCGATCAGCTCAAGGATGAACTGGGCCGCCTCGGGTTGCTGGACAGTTAGTTGTCGACATGCAGCGGTTTACACATGAAAAAAGCGCCATTCGGCGCTTTTTTTTTTCAACTTACTTACCCGGTCACTCCTTACGGTAGAAGAGCAACCCGAGCAGAATCACCCCCACAGAGACCAGCAGATAGAGTCCCAGACTGGGATTGGTGATACCGCCATACAGAATGATGAGCGCGCCCAGGGTGGCGCAGGTCGGGATCACAAACCGCTTCATCCAGCCCAACTCGGTAAAGGTGCGCATGTACCAGACATAGAGGAACAGATAGAGGCCATAAATCAGCACGATCGGCATCTCGTCCAGGGCGATGTAACGACCGAATGTCTCGTTGATGCTGCAGTACCACAACACTGAGTAGATCACCGACAACAGCGCTGCCGCGAGGGCCGAGTTGATGGGCATGTGGTGATGCGGTTCGATACGGCTCATCCACTTGGGGGCAGGACCCTGATTGCGGATCGCCAGCGAGTAGGGAATGCGCATGGTCGCCAGCACCAGACCATTGAGGGTTCCGAGGCAGGAGATAATCACGAACACGGTCAAAATGGTCGAGGCAGTCCCGCCAAACAGGCTGGTTGTCGCGAGATTAACCGCGTTATCCCCTTGCGCCACTATCTCGTCCGTCGGCAAGACGCTGGCGATCCCCAGAAAATAGGTGACATAGACCACAAAGACGATCAGGGTGCCAATCACCAGCGCTCTGGGCAGATTCTTCTTGGAATCGCGAATTTCGCTGTTGATGGTCACGGCGGCGATCCACCCCTCATAAGCGAAGGCGGTGGCAACCACGGCCGTGGCCAGCGTGCCTCCGGTGCTTCCTATGCCATCCATTGCCTGCACAAAGTTGGTCACGGTGACACCATTGAGCAAGCCTGAAATGGTGCCCACAATGGCAACCAGGATCAACGGGATCAACTTGATCAGGGTAGAGCCCACTTGCAGCTTGCCCGCCAGGACCGGGGTATAGAAGTTGATCAGATAAGTGACCGTCATATAGACAGCCGCCAGTATCCAGGTCGCACCAGAGTTGGTCGGATTATCACTACCAAGCAAGATCATGGTGTACAGAGCGGCGACCCAGGCAAGGATGGCGGAAAGAGGGGCGTAATAGAGTACGCCTTTGAACCACCCCACCAGATAACCAAACATTTTGCCGTATGCCGCTTCGGCATAATCGACGATACCGTTGGACTTTTCGATCCGCTGGGCAAACTCGGCAAACACCAGCGCGCCGAAGATCATCGAAAATGCCCCCAGCGCCCATGCCAGCAGCGCAATGGCCAGATTACCGCCAGTCAGACGCAGTACATCATCGGCCTTGAAGAAGACACCGGAGCCGATCACCACGCCGACCACCATCGCAATGGCAGTCATCAGGCCATAGCGTTTATCCAACTCATTACTGCTCATACCCATACTCCATACGATTGCTCATATCATCCTGAATGTAATAGTGCTCAGGTGGCCAGATACCACCAGGGGGCCCACTTTTCGGGGCCGCTTATTCTCGTTGGCCTGCATGGGTAATTCAAAGCGTGTTAGATCAAAATATCGATCGGCAACCCAAAAAAAATACCGCCCGAAGGCGGCATTTCTATTCACATCGATGATCACGCCTTGGCGAGGTCATCCGGGCCAATCTGGCCGATTTCGGCGACTTTCTTGTCTGCCAGCAGCCAGAGGGTGAACTTGTGCAGATCCGGGTGGTGCGCCAGGGCAACCAGGAAGGCGCCCCCAACTTCACGGTAACCCAGTTCGTAGTTTTTCAGCGTGGTGGGAGGAACACCCAGCAAATCTGCAAACTTCGGACGGCTCAAACCGACCGCTTCACGGATCTGACGGATCTTCTTGCCAACAGTGACGATATTTGAATTCATAATGTTCCATACTCCGTTTGGCGGATTTACTCCGCCTTTTATTTTTCGCGACGACTCGTAGTCAAGTGTATCAGTTTTGTTCGGACTCGTTATGGTCGAGCCTCTATCTTATGAGCGCCTTTCGGCGACAACCCTTGCCTTCAAGGGGGGATGGTAATCGCTCAGCCGCCTCAGGTAAACAGTCTCGAAAAGAAACCTTTATTGTAGCCCCCCCAATAACTCGTATAATCCGCCAGATACCCATTAAGAGGAATAAGTATGGCGTTTCCCGGCATTATCTCTCGCCTGCACCCCGTATCCAGCACAGAAGAACTGGCACAACAGCGCCTGCAAGGTGAACAATATCGCGCCGAAGCATTCTGGCTTCCGGCCTTGATGTCCAGCCACGCCAGCGAGCTGCTGGCCGCCCTGCCGGAGAGCTGCAGCCTGTTTCTTGAACAGGCATGCCCGGACCTGACCCTGCGCAGCCACGACGGCACCCTGCATAACAATGAGCAGCTCGTCACGGTAAATGGTCAGGCGATTGCTCTGGCAACCACTCAAGGTGATGGTGGTCTGGTGCCCGAATCGGGCATGTGCGAGATGGCCAACTGGCTGGAGGCGGGACATCGCCACTTCATCTGTTCAGCTGCGGTTCAGCCTGTGGCTCGCGCTATCCTCAACATCTGGCCCCTTGACCCCTATCTGGCCCGACATTTCTTGATGACATTTACCCCCCTGCTGCAGAGCGCAACCCAGACAGATTACCTCGCGGTCTTTGCCGCCAGAGCGAATCCAGCCAACCCGCATAGCGACTGGGTTCAGGCCTATATGAAGCTGGAGAAGAAACTGCACAGGGCCTATCTGGATCACTAATTAATCTGGATAAACAGCCAGTTAAGGGCACGACACAATTTGCCACAAGGCTCATTTGTGAGCTTGATCATGTTTTAAAATCGGCATAGAGTGCGCCTCGTCATCGGAATGACATCAGTTGCCTGGCAGTGGTTTCTCACGCATTGCGTGCCATGCCAGCGCACTCGACACACCAGGAGAGTGTGCAACCCGGTTATACCGGGTCATCTGCCAGACTCGACGCCAGCCGTACGGCGGAGCCTGCAGCTTACATAAATTACAAAGTGTGAAGCACGTGAATAACGTGCGATCTCAACGAGGATTTTTTTATGATGAAAATGGCTCCTTCCATGATCGCCATCGCCATGGCTGCTCTGGGTGCTACCGCTGCTCACGCCGCTGACGACATCTACTTCGGTGCCGGTGTCGGTGCTACTCACTTCAACGGCCTGAACAAGCTGGAAAGCACCAATGTAGGCCAGGAAGACGCGGCTGCTGCCAACGCCTTCATGGGTTACAACTTCACCGAGAACTTCGGTACCGAACTGGGCTACCAGTACACCGGTCGTGGCAACACCGACGGCAACCGTTACGAGAGCCAGGGTGCCACCCTGTCCGGTATCGCCCGTATGCCGGTTGGCAACGACTTCTCCCTGTTCGCTGAAGGCGGCGCCTACTGGGGTCACACCGATGGTCTGGGCACCAGCGACACTAAAGTTTCCCCGCTGGCCGGTGCTGGTGTGACTTACAAGGTAAATGACGCGCTGGATCTGCAAGCTCGCTACCGCTACATGTGGGACGTGGCTGACCTGCACGCCAACGGTGAGCGTTACAAAGCCAACCAGAGCATCGCTACTCTGGAAGCGGTATACCACCCGTTCCGTACTTCCTACGTAGCTCCGGTAGCTGCTCCGGTTGTTGAAGAAGCGCCGGCTCCTGCTCCGCAAGTGGTAGAGAAGAACTTCGCCCTGAACTCAGACGTGCTGTTTGCCTTCGGCAAAGACACCCTGAAGCCTGAAGGCGTTGCAGCCCTGAACGGTCTGTATCAGCAAATCGTTGAGTTCCAGCCGAAAGATGGCAACGCTGTTGTTGTTGGTTACACCGACCGTATCGGTTCCGACGCTTACAACCAGAAGCTGTCTGAAGCCCGTGCCCGCACCGTTGCCAACTTCCTGGTAAGCAAAGGTATGGCTGCCAGCAAAGTTGCCATCGAAGGTCGTGGCGAAGCCAACCCGGTTACCGGCACCAAGTGCAACGGCGTAACCGCTAAAGCTCAACTGATCTCCTGCCTGGCTCCGGATCGTCGCGTAGAAGTTCGCGTATCTGGTGTACAAGAAGTTCAGCAATAATCTGACCTCGTTCAGATAGTGCGAAAAAAAGGGATGCTGCGGCATCCCTTTTTGTTTGTCTAGTTCTCGCTTGCATCCCTCACTCCCGCCTCCCTGCCCTTGCCTGCCCCGTCTCGAAAGCATAAAGTAGTTGCGCCTGTAAGGTATTGGATAAGCACTAAAAAGCGCTTCTTGTCCGGTCTGTTGTCCATGACGCCAATGCATCATGAGAGTCCAAAGCCTTCGCTATCCACTTTGCTGGCGATTTTTCGCAGCAATAAAAACAAGTGCATTGCCCGACATGGGCTAACACAACGAGGATAAACCGATGAAACTCAAAATGGCTCCTACCCTGATTGCACTGGCGCTCGCCGCCGCAGGCACCACAGCTCAGGCTGCCGATGACTGGTACACCGGTGTTGGTGCAGGTTGGGCATATGCCCACGGTCTGGATGATTTTGGCAAAGACACTGACAAAGACGCCACTGCGCTGAGCCTGTTCGGCGGTTACAACTTCAACGACTACTACGCAGCTGAACTGGGCTACCTCTACGCCGGTAAAGCGGGCGTTGACGGTGCCGATTTCAAAACCCAGGGTGCCACCCTCTCCGGTATCGCCCGCCTGCCGCTGGGCGACATCTTCTCGGTGTTTGCTGAAGGCGGTGCCTACTTCAATCACGTCAACGGCAATGGCAACAGCGACAACGGCACTGCACCGCTGGCGGGCCTGGGTCTGACTGCCAAGCTCTCCGACCTTATCGATGTGCAGGCACGCTACCGCTATCTGTGGAATCTGGGTGACGAGCAGAAAACCTGGGAGAGCGACATGAGCGTCGCGACCCTGGAGCTGGTGATGCACCCGAACCGCACCTCTTATGTTGCCCCGGTGGCCGCCCCTGCGCCTGAGCCGGTTCCCGAGCCGGTACTGGTCGACAAGAACTTCGCCCTGAGCTCTGACGTGCTGTTTGCCTTTGGCAAATCCACCCTCAAGCCAGAAGGTGTCGCAGCGCTGAACACCCTGTATCAGCAGATCGTTGATGTTCAGCCGAAAGATGGCAGCGCCGTGGTCGTCGGTTACACCGACCGTATCGGCTCTGACGCCTACAACCTGAAACTCTCCGAAGCGCGTGCCCGTACCGTGGCCGACTTCCTGGTTGGCAAAGGTCTGCCGGCTGGCAAAGTTGCCATCGAAGGTCGCGGTGAAGCCAATCCGGTCACCGGCACCCAGTGCAACAGCGTCAAGGGCAAGGCTCAGCTGATCTCCTGCCTGGCACCGGATCGCCGCGTAGAAGTACGCGTCACCGGCGTGCAGCAAGTACAACAGTAATCCTGCAGTCCGATACAACAAGGAGGCCACCTGGCCTCCTTTTTCTTGCCGCTTATTCGCCCACCTTGTAACCCTCTTTTGCCCCCTTCCTCTTCCCGTCTCGCGCCCTAGTTCACGGCGTGTCGCCCCCATACCTCTTTGGTGGTTAAAAACAGCCCGTCACCTATACATAAGTGTGGGGTTTGACCAGCAGGCAACCTCACTACACCAAACATCGACGAGGATACGCGATGAACATAAGAGTAAAACCTGTGTGGATTGCACTGGCATTGGCGAGCACAGGCGCACAAGCGGAACCGGTTCACGACTGGTATGCCGGGGTTGGCGGTGGCTGGGCCATTGCCCACAATCTGAATGATTTCAGTCAGGATGTCGGCAAGGATGCGACTGCGCTCTCCCTGTTTGGCGGCTACAACTTCACGGAAAATCTGGGGGCCGAGATTGGCTATCTCTCCACCGGAGACTGGGATATCAGCGGCCATGACTTCAACAGCAAGGGAGCCACGCTGTCAGTCATTGGCCGCCTGCCGCTCAGCGAGATGTTCTCGCTCTTTGCCGAGGGTGGTGGCTATATCTACCACGTCGAGTCGGTCAATGGCGGGGACGACAACCTGGCGCCGCTGGCAGGCCTGGGAGTGACGGCCCGGCTCCATGACTGGGTCGATCTGCAGGCTCGCTACCGTTACATAGTGCGCGTTGGCGATGATCCGGATAACGGCAAAGCCAACAGCGGTACCCAGCGCTGGGTCAGCGACATCAGCACCGCCACGCTGGAACTGGTGATCCACCCGAACCGCAGCCAACCCAAAGAAGCGGCCCCCACGCCCGCCCCGGTCGTGGTCCCCCCGCCACCGGCCGAACCGGAAGTGGTGAATCAGACCTTCAACCTCAGTTCCGATGTGCTGTTCGCCTTTGGCAAAGCGGACCTCAAACAGGAGGGGATGAGTGCGCTGGACGATCTCTACCAGCAGATCGTCGACGTGCAGCCCAAGGATGGCAGTGCAGTCGTGATGGGGTATACCGACCGCATCGGCTCGGATGCCAACAATCAGAGGTTGTCAGAAGCTCGGGCACAAACCGTTGCCGACTTTCTGATCAGCAAAGGGCTGCCTGCCGACAAGGTGAGCATCCAGGGCAATGGTGCGAGCAATCCGGTCACCGGCAACCAGTGTGATGCCATCAAGGCGAAGGCGGCGCTCATCGACTGCCTTGGTCCGGATCGCCGGGTCGAGGTGCGCGTCACCGGCGTGCAGGGCGGCAGCGAGTAGTTGATCTTGAGGCGATAACCATGTCAGACGTGCAGTAAAAAGGGATGCCGAGGCATCCCTTTTGCTTTGCCACTTCCCGCAGAAATCAGAACGAGGTGCGGCGGTAGCGGCGATACTCCGGATGCCAGAAGTTGGCCTCGATGGCCTGATCGATCACCTCGTCCGGGGTCTGCACCGCCTTGCCCTGCAGCATGGCGGTCTTGGCCACCATCTTGGCGATGTAGCGGGAGACCTGATGGATATCCGCCAGATCCGGCAGCAGGGAGCCCTCTTCCCCTTTCACCAGCGGTGAACAATCAGCCAACGCACGGCTGGCCGACATCAGCATGGCATCAGTCACCCGGGTTGCACCGGAGGCGATAACGCCAAGGCCGATCCCCGGGAAGATGAAGGAGTTGTTGCACTGGGCGATGACGTAGCGCTTGCCCTTGTACTCCACCGGTGCAAACGGGCTGCCGGTGGCCACCAGCGCCTGACCGTCGGTCCAGCGGATCAGATCTGCCGGCGTCGCCTCGACCCGGGAGGTGGGGTTGGAGAGCGGGAAGATGATGGGACGGGCACAGTGCTTGTGCATGGTCTTGACCACCTCTTCGGTGAACAGCCCCGGCTGACCGGAGACCCCGATCAGGATGTCCGGGCGACCATGCTCCATCACCTCCAGCAGGGAGATATTGTCCCCCACCGGCCAGTCAGCGATGCGCTCCACCGGTTGGGAGAGACGGCGCTGGAAGTCGAGCTGGTTGGGGATCTTGTCGGTTATAAGACCGAAGCGATCAACCATAAAGACCCGGCTGCGCGCTTGGGCATCGGTCAGCCCTTCGGCCTTCATCTGCGCCACGATCTGCTCGGCAATGCCGCAACCGGCGCTGCCTGCGCCGAGGAAGGCGACCCGCTTCTCGGAGAGCTTGGCACCGGAGGCCTTGCAGGCGGCTATCAGGCTGCCGAGGGTCACCGCCGCGGTACCCTGAATGTCGTCGTTGAAGCAGCAGAGCTCGTTCTTGTAGCGGTTGAGCAGCGGCATGGCGTTGTTCTGGGCGAAGTCCTCGAACTGCAGCAGGATATCCGGCCAGCGGCGCTTGACCGCCTGAATGAAAGCATCGACGAACTCGGCATACTCTTCACCGGAGATGCGCGGATTGCGCCAGCCCATGTAGAAGGGGTCGTTCAGCAACTGCTGGTTGTTGGTGCCGACATCCAGCACCACCGGCAGGCAGTAGGCAGGCGAGATGCCGCCACAGGCGGTGTAAAGCGACAGCTTGCCGATGGGAATGCCCATGCCGCCGATCCCCTGGTCACCCAGACCCAGGATCCGCTCGCCGTCAGTCACCACGATCACCTTGACGTTCTGCTTGGTGGCGTTTTGCAGCATGTCATCGATCCTCTCCTTGTCCGGATAGGAGATGAAGAGGCCACGGGCGCGGCGATAGATGTTGGAGAACTCCTCGCACGCCTTGCCCACCGTCGGGGTGTAGATAATGGGCAGCATCTCGGTCAGGTGGTTGTGCAGCAGACGGTAGAAGAGCGTCTCGTTGGTATCCTGGATGTTGCGCAGGTAAATGTGCTTGTCCATGTCGTTGCCAAACGCCATGAACTGGCGATAGGCGCGCTCGGCCTGCTCTTCGATGGTCTCGATATTCTGGGGCAGCAGCCCCTCGAGGTTGAAGTTGCTGCGCTCTTCGCTGGTGAAGGCGCTCCCCTTGTTGAGCAGCGGGGTCTCCAGCAGAGCGGGGCCGGCGTAGGGAATGTAGAGAGGACGTTTCTGGTTATTATCTTCAAACATGGATCTTGATACCTAAACGGTTAGCTAGACGCAGGAACCCGCCGATCCTAGGGGCTTGTGTCATTAATTTCAAAGAGTTTGCATATCCGTTGCAAAAGGTTTGCGACCGAGTCGACGAAATGCCCCCGGGGTCAGACCAGTCAGGCGCCGAAACGAGTTGGCAAAGTTGGCGCCATCGCTATAACCGACTCGGGCGGCCAGCTCGCTGAGCGGCCAATTGGTATAAAGCAGCAACTGGCGTGCCTTGTTCATTCTGAGCTCGGTCACCCTTGCCATCGGCCCCATGCCAAAGTGCTGCTGACAGAGGCGGTGCAGATGGGGCACCGAGCAGGCCATCTGGTCGGCGAGCTGGGCCACACTCCAGGGCTCGTCGAGACGCGCCTCCACCCGGCGAAACAGCGCCTGCAGGCGCAGCTCCGGCGTACCACGCACTTCTCCCTGCAGGGTGCGCTCCAGCAGTGCCAGCAGCAGAGTGAGCAACTGGGGCTGGAGTGGGGAACGAATCCCTTCGAGCTGGATCAGGCTGAGCAGATGATGAAGCTGATCACCGCCATCCCCCTGCCAGATACGATGACCAAGCCGGTGTAGATGCTGCCAGCGCGGCACGTCATCGAGCAAAATCCAGCTCATCTGCCACTGCTCCCCCACCAGCTTGAGGCCACCGGGTACGGCGGCAGGCAGAAAGATGAGCGAACCGTTCGGGATGGGCTGCTCACCCCGGTCGGTGAGCAGCGCCCCCCCCTCGCTGTGGCTCGCCATCAGAATGTGAAACTCGGGCCGATTACGGCGAATGAGGTAGTGCTCCCGAATGGTCGAGAGGCCGGTCAGAAAGATACCGGCCTCGCCGAGCAGCGGCAGCCCTTCGCGCCCCAGCATTCGCTCATCGCAGGAGGGCGCTATCTCCAGACACTCGCTGACAAAGGACATAACACCTCAACAGGATAGTTTTACACAAGAAAATCGAGAGCTACTCACAGTGAGAAGAGCCTCGCCAGCCCCTATCATACCCCTGACAAACCTTGCTTTTCTCATACCCGGTTAACAACTATGAATTATTGGCAAGCGATTTTAAAACAAACCACCGATCGCGAGTTCATGACCCGATTGTGGCGGCTGGCCCTGCCTGTCTCGCTGCAATCCATGATGTTCTCCCTGCTCGGCCTCATCGATATCATGATGGTGAGCCAGCTTGGCACCACGGCTGTGGCGGCGGTCGGCTTGGGTAACCGGGTCTTCTTTTTCAATCTGCTGGTGATAGCGGGCCTCGCGGGCGGGGTCTCGGTATTGGCAGCACAATACTTCGGGCGCGGGGAGATGGCCGGGGTACGCCGCTCCCTGGCGCTGGCCATAGTGGGTGCCCTGCTGGTCACCCTGCCCTTTGCCTTCATCTATGTGTTATCACCGGGCAGCGTACTCGGCTTTGCCAGTCAGGATCCTGCACTGCGAACTCTGGCGGATCAATTCTTGATGATCACCGGCGCCACCATCCTCTGCACCGCCGTGGTGGTACCGCT
This sequence comes from Aeromonas sp. R2-2, assembly GCF_040908355.1. Classification (NCBI taxonomy): domain Bacteria; kingdom Pseudomonadati; phylum Pseudomonadota; class Gammaproteobacteria; order Aeromonadales; family Aeromonadaceae; genus Aeromonas; species Aeromonas sp. R2-2. The sequence continues at coordinate 30,100 of NZ_JBFODQ010000044.1, forward strand.
GGAGTCGGCGCTGCGCTCGGTCGGCAATGCCGCCGCCCCCACCCGCATCGGCATCATCGCCATTATTGCCAACGTCATCCTCAACTACGCCCTCATCTTCGGTCATTTCGGCTTCGAAGCGATGGGCGTAGCCGGCTCGGCCTGGGGCACCACCATTTCCCGGCTGCTGCAGACAGCCCTGCTGCTGCTCTACGTAAAGCGTTATGAAGCGCGCCTGATCCCGCGCGCACCAGACTGGCTGGCCGCCTTCAAGCGCAAGGAGGTGGTGCGCTTTACCCTGATCGCCCTGCCGCTACTATTCCACGACGGCCTCTGGGCCTTCGGCATGCTGATTTACGGCTTTCTCTATGCCCATCTTGGCACCGATTCGCTGGCCATCATGACCACACTCGGCACCCTGGAGAGCATCCTTATCTCCCTCTTCTTCGGACTGGCGGTGGCCTGCTCGACCCTGCTCGGCCACCGGCTCGGGGCCGAGGAGTACGAGGTCGCCTGGCAGCACTCCCAGCTGTTCCTGCTGCTCGCCCCCATCGGCGCGCTACTGGTGGGGATCATCGTCTGGCTGCTGCAAGCCAACCTGTTGCAGTGGGTCGGCAACCTGCCCCCCGAGCTGATGACGGAAGCGGGCCAGGTGCTCGGCATCATGTGCCTCGGGATGCTGCTCAAGGTGTTCAACATGGTGGGGATCATCGGAGTGCTGCGCTCTGGCGGTGATGTGAACTACAGCATCTTTATCGACATCGTCGGCATGTGGTGCATCGGCATCCCGCTCGCCTGGGTGGCGGTCACGCTGCTCGGCTGGCCCCTCTCCTGGGTGGTGGCGGTGGTCTTGCTGGAGGAGCTCAGCAAGGTGTTGCTGGTGCAGCGCCGTATTCGCCAACGCTGCTGGTTGAAGAATCTGGTGATCGGATAAACAGCCACAAATCGGGGTCATATCAATGACAGAAAAACCCTGTTTGCAGTATGCTGGGCGCCTCTTCAATCAGAGACAGGGATCCACGGTTTCCCTGTCCAGTAGTCGTTTAAGGAGACGAGCATGCAACCACAGAAAGAGCTGATCACCGAGACGGCCCTGCTTGAGATGGCCAACAAGATCATCAAAGAGCATGAAGACTTCATCCACGGTATGCGCGCCGATTCGGTGGAGCAGAAGGGGGATATTCTGGTGTTCAAGGGGGAGTATTTCCTGGCCGAAGATGGCACCCCGACCGGCAAGACCATGGCGGTCTTCAACATGTTCAAGCTGCTGGCCCAGCAGCTCTCCGGCAAATACAAGCTGGCCTGATCTCGCCAGCTCATTGCCAACAGATGCCGCCCTCAGGCGGCATCTGTTTTTGCGCGGTTCTGCCCCTCGACCACCACGCAGTTGCGTCCCGCCATCTTGGCCTGATAGAGACACTCGTCGGCACGGTTGATCAGAATATCGATGGTGTCATCGGCACGAGCCATGGCAATCCCGATACTCACCGTCACCTCCAGCAATTCGTCCGAGGTGGGACTCTTCACCAGCCGCGCCTCGACGGCAATGCGTAGCCGCTCAGCCATTTTGCTCGCCAGTGCCGGATCGGCGCAGTTGTGCATCAGGATGGCAAACTCTTCGCCGCCATAACGCCCCAGCACCATGTCAGGCTCCAGCTGCTCCCCCAGGGTGGTAGCCACCTCCTTGAGCACCGCATCCCCCGCCAGATGGCCGTAGATATCGTTGATCCGCTTGAAGCGATCGAGATCCAGCAACATCACCGCAAAGGGCTTCTTCTTGAGTTGCAGCCGGATTCTGGCCTGCTCCAGCTGCTTCATCAGCAGGCGGCGGTTCATCATGCCGGTCAGCTCATCGGTGGTCGATTCCCGATAGAGCCGCAGCAGCATATTGAGTTGACCGCACTGCACCCAGCAACTGGCCATGGTAAACATGCCGAGCACCCACACCTGATTCAGGGTGGCCTGACTCCAGATGCTCTGTCCCACCAGCAGCCAGTGGCCCAGCAGCATGGTCACCAGTACCACGCCTGCCAGTTGCAAGCCGAGGGAGAGGGGGATGGGGAAGATGGCAAACAGGGTGATCAGCAGATAGGGAAAGGCCGCATAGCCCGCCTGCAACTCCTGTCCGGCGCCAAAGCTGTTCAGGCAGAAGAGGGAGAAGAGCATCATCACGGCCATCAGATAGCCAAGGGCCAGCTTCATCCGTTCCCGCTTGAAGTGAATGAGGTACGAGAGCGGAATAAGTGGCGAGAGCGCCAGGGTGCAGAAGATCCTGGCCTGGAACAGCTGCTCGAAATGAACGGCGGGCAAGGTCAGCCAATCCACCACGGCCCAGGCGGGCAATCCAAGCATCAGCAAGCAGGTCAGCAGGCGCAAACGCACCGTCATAAAGCCCATGCGAGTACGAGTAAAGTCTTCGGAGTGAACTCTCGCACTCCAGAACTCTGACAACTTGAGCATCCAGAGTCTCCACGATGAATACTGAGGGCTCATTCTACACCTACAAAGTGGTAAAAATGTCATTAGCGGGGAGAATAAAAAGGAGAGGTCGGTCACACAAACCGACAGATGATAATCGCAGCGCGCAAACGTTTCAACCCATCAAAAAATAAACCTTTTTTTGCATAATTAGCGCTGGTCAGCCTCATTTCAATCACTACAATAGCGCCCAATTTTCTCCCCCTCCCCACACAATTCGAGGTACTTATGGAACAGGCTGCTGTCACACGCGCCAATCGAGAGGCACATCCACCCAGGCGAGCCCATAGCGAACTGGTCTATGGCATAGAGGATGTCCCGCCTCTGCCCCAGACGCTGTTCGCCGCCCTGCAGCATATGCTCGCCATGTTTGTCGCCATCATTACCCCGCCCCTGATTATCGCCAATGCCCTCGGCCTCCCTGCCGCCGACACCCGTTATATCGTCTCTATGTCGCTGGTCATGTCCGGCATCGCCTCCTTCATTCAAACCCGCCGCTTCGGCCCCATCGGTTCCGGCCTGCTCTCGGTGCAAGGTACCAGCTTCAACTTCCTCGGCCCCATCATCGCCTCCGGTCTCGCCCTCAAACAGGCCGCCATGCCCACCGAGGATCTGTTGGGCACATTGTTTGGCACCATGATGGTTGCCGCACTCACTATCGTGGTGATGAGCCGCTTCCTCCATCTGGTGAAACGGATCATCACCCCGCTGGTCACCGGCATCGTGGTGCTGCTGATCGGCCTGACCTTGATCAAGGTAGGTCTCATCAGCATGGGCGGCGGCTATGCAGCCCTCTCTGATGGCAGCTTCGCCAGCCATACCAACCTCTTCCTCTCCCTGCTGGTGCTCGGCCTTATCGTGTTGCTGCAACGCAGTCGCAACCCCTGGTTGCGCCTCTCCGCCATCATGATCGCCATGCTGGCGGGCTATGCCGTGGCGCTGTTGCTGGGCAAAGTGAGCGCCCCCACCTTCGATGGCCCGCTGGTGATGGTGCCCATTCCGCTTCACTACGGCCTCGGCTTTGACTGGCAGTTGTTCGTGCCGCTCGCCATCATCTTCGTGGTCACGGCGCTCGAAGCGATCGGCGACATGACCGCCACTTCAGATATCTCCGGCGAGCCACTGGAAGGGCCTGTCTATATGGAGCGGATCAAAGGCGGCGTGCTGGCCGATGGTGCCAACTCCATGCTGGCAGCGGTTTTCTCCACCTTCCCCATGTCCACCTTCGCCCAGAATAACGGCGTCATTCAGCTGACCGGGGTGGCCAGCCGTCACGTCGGTCTCTTTATCGCCGCCATGCTGGCCATGCTCGGCCTGTTCCCGGCGGTCGCAAGTCTGGTGCAGCAGATCCCCGAGCCCGTGCTGGGGGGCGCCACTATCGTGATGTTCGGCACCATCGCCGCCGCTGGCGTGCGCATCATTGCCCGCGAGGAGCTGGATCGCCGCGCCCTGATGATCCTGGCAGTGTCGCTGGCCATGGGGCTGGGAGTCGCGCAGGTGCCGGAAGTGCTGCAACACCTGCCGGAGCTGGCCAAGAGTGTGCTCTCCTACGGCGTCGCCACCGGCGGCATTACCGCCATCGTGCTCAACCTGCTGCTGCCCAAGCGCGAAGCGCGTCACTCCTGAGACACCGCCTACCGATAGCAAACAGCCCCGCACTGCGGGGCTTTACCTTGCCAGTCGCCACGGGTAGTGTGCTGGGCAGCCTTTTTTGAGGATGCCGCCATGCCCTATCGCTTGCTCTCCCCCCTCCCCGATACCGATTCACCCGCACAGATACTGGCGCAAGAGCAGCACTGGCTGCGCGACTGTGCCCATGACGGCCAGCCCCGCGCTCACCTCTGGCAAGCGCCCCAATGCCTGATTGTCACTCGCAAGGATACCCGCCTCCCCCGTTACGAAGCCGCCTGCAAACAGCTGGCAGACGAAGGCTGGCCGGTGCATGTGCGCGACAGCGGTGGCACTGCCGTGCCCCACGGGGCGGGGATCCTCAACCTATCCCTGCTGCTGCCCCGTACCACCACAGATCTCGCCCACTACTACCGGCTGCTGGGGGCGCCGCTGCTGACCCTGCTGGCGGAATACGGCCTTGAGGGAAGCTATGACTTCGTACCCGGCTCCTTTTGCGATGGTCAGTACAATCTGGTGATCGGGGGACGCAAGATCACCGGTACCGCCCAGCGCTGGCTGGCGCCGGGGCAGGATCACCAGGGCGCCGTGCTGGCGCAAGCCATGCTGCTGGTGGCGGGTGATGTGGATGAGGGAACCAGAATGGCGAGCCGCTTCTACGAGCTGGCGGGCGGCGAACTGCGTTTTATGGCAGGAACCTCCACCACGCTGGCAAGCTGCATCGATTGGCGCGGTAGCGATCAGGCACTGGTAGAGAAAGTGCGAGCACGTCTGGATAGCCTGCTGAGCGAGGGGCTATCCCCCTCATTTTGACCTTATCCCGAAGGGAGAGGGAAAGTACCTATCCTTAGACACAGCGCACAAAAAAGCCACGACCGGAGTCGTGGCTTGTTCTTTTCAAGTGGAGCGTGAAACGGGCTGAGGCGTTCAGGCCGTCTGCGGCTCCGGCTCGGCTTCGCTATCCAGATCCCGGCTAAAGTAGGCGCGGGTCTCGGCGATCACCACATGGCGCAGGCCAATCAGGCCGATGAGGTTGGGCACCGCCATCAGGCCGTTAACGATATCGGCCAGCAGCCAAATCATGTCCAGATGGAGGAAAGCACCGCTCGCTACCAGCGCCAGATAGACCAGACGATAGGGCTTAATTGCCTTCACCCCGAACAGGTATTCGGTGCAGCGCTCGCCGTAGTAGTTCCAGCCAAGGATGGTGGTAAAGGCGAAGAACAGCAGGCCTATGCTCACCAGATACTGGCCAACATGAGCATCGAGCCCCTGGGCAAAGGCCAGACTGGTCATGGCCGCGCCGCTTGCATCGCCGCTCCACACGCCGGTCACCACCAGGGTCAGGCCGGTCATAGTGCAGATGATGATGGTGTCGATGAAGGTACCTGTCATGGAGACCAGCCCCTGCTCCACGCACGAATCGGTCTTGGCTGCCGCCGCCGCGATAGGCGCAGAGCCCAGTCCCGATTCGTTGGAGAAGACCCCGCGCGCCACCCCGGACTGAATGGCCAGCATGATGCTGGCACCGACGAAGCCGCCGGTCGCCGCATGGCCGGTGAAGGCACTCTCGATCACCAGCATGACAGCGTCGGGCAGGGCGCTGGCGTTGTTCACCAACACGCCCAGACAGGCGACGATGTAGAAGATGGCCATGAAGGGCACCACCTTGCTCGACACGCTGGAGATGGACTTGATCCCCCCCAGGGTCACCAGCGCCACGATCAGGGTCAGCACCACGGCGGTCCCTTCACGGGGCACCGAGAAGGAGAGGCTCATGGCGTCGGAGATAGCATTGACCTGCGGGAAGGTACCGATCCCGAAGAAAGCTACGCCGATGCCAAACAAGGCAAACAGCTTGGCCAGCGGCTTGGAGCCAAGCCCCTTCTCCAGATAGTACATGGGGCCACCCGCCATCTGGCCGTTGGCATCCTGCTCGCGGTATTTGACCGCCAGCAGGCACTCGGCATACTTGGTGGCCATGCCGAACAGTGCCGCCATCCACATCCAGAACAGGGCTCCGGGGCCGCCGAGCTTGATGGCGGTAGCCACCCCGACGATGTTGCCGGTACCGATGGTGGCAGAGAGAGCGGTACAGAGAGCGCCGAAGCTGGAGACATCCCCCTGCTTGCCCTGGCCCTGATCGCGACCAAAGACCAGCCGCAGAGCGAGCGGCAAGCGCACGACCTGAAGCAGACCCAGACGCAGGGTGAGATAGATACCGGTCCCGACCAGCAGGATCAGCAGGGGCGGCCCCCAGATAAAGCTATCGATGGCGGTTAACGCCGATTGAATTGATGACATGCATCCTCCTTAAGAAACAGAAATTAAGGAGGAGAAGGATGATCTTCCCATAGGTGTCGCGATCAACCAAAGGCGATCGGATGCAGGCCAAGAACGTGTTCACACTCTTACTGCGAGGCCGTGATCAAGGCTCATGCGCGACTCGGAATCCTCACGTATGTCTATACGCTCCGGTTCCTGCGCTGCTCTTTACCTTGCTGACGACCTCTCGTTACAGATCGTGAACAGTTCCAAGCTCAGGTACAACCATCCCATCCCCTCTGTCCTTTTGCCTGAGAGTTTCCGGCGCCAGCCTGCCCTTGCGGGTAGTCATGGTGCCTTGCTCCTTCGGCGCCCGATTTAACGGGTCTCTCCAGAGTATCGTCCAGTAGCAGTCCACACCGGTTGCCCGGTACCTGAAAGATTCACTTCTTCGGTGGATGGTTGCCCATCGCTCTCCTGCTACCTTCATCCGAACTAGTTTGGATTAGGAAGTCGGCATGTTAATCCAAAAAATGTGAGCTGTCTCGCACTTGGCCGCCCCCATTTATATTTTTTTAGTGACCGCCAGAACCGCGGCAAGAATGTTAAATGTTAGTTAACTATCAACAAGTTAGGCTCTCACGGATCAAATGTGGCCCAAATGGGAAAAATGGCGGATAGAGAACAGTGATCCCTCTCGTTTCGCCAAGAAAATCTTGCCGACATATCCAATCAAAATGCTTGCACACAGAATCAATAAGCCGATAATTCGCTGCATAACCAAGCACTTTGCCATCAATTTATGCACTGTGTTCGGTTGGTCCCACCGGACCGCTCGCCTGACCCGGCCGTCGCCGGTTCAATCGCATATGGCTTGGGCATATCACGCCCCCTAAGGACTTTCAAAAGAGAATGAACGACGCCCTGGTTGCAAAAGATGTGGTCGCACAAGATTACCGTCAGCTGGTTGAACAATTCGGCTCCCCCCTGCTGCTGCTCGACAAGGCAGCCGTCCGCAAACAGTATCGGGCCCTGGCCGCCGCCCTGCCCGATGTACGATTGCACTATGCACTCAAACCCCTGCCCCATGAGGCGGTGGTCTCTGTCTTGAAGGAAGAGGGGGCCTGTTTCGATCTGGCCACCAATGGCGAAGTGGATCTGGTGCGCAGTCAGGGGGTTCGCCCGGGACGTTGCATTCATACCCATCCCATCAAGCGCGACAGCGATATCCGTTATGCGCTGGAGTTTGGCTGCACCGTGTTTGTCTACGACAACCCGCTGGAGCTGGAGAAGTTCATTCCCTACAAGGACGAAGTGAAACTGCTGTTGCGGGTCAGCTTCCCCAACCCCGAGACCAAGGTCGACCTCTCCAAGAAGTTCGGCTGCACTCCGGAGCAGGCGCTGCCGCTGCTGCAACTGGCCCACGCCAAGGGGATCAAGGTGATGGGGCTGTCGTTCCACGTCGGCTCGCAAGTGCCTCATGCCCGTCGCCATGTGCAGGCCATCGACGCCTGCCGCGAGATCATGGAGCAGGCCTGGTCGCTCGGGCTCAAGCCCTGGGTGCTGGACATCGGCGGCGGTTTCCCGGTCGACTATGAAGGGGGCGAGTTCGATATCGACGGCTTCTGCGCGCCGATCCGCGAAGCGCTGGCCAAGTTGCCCGCTACCGTGCAGAAGATTGCCGAACCAGGCCGCTTTATCAGCGCACCGGCCATGACTTCGGTATCCAGCGTGATGGGCAAGGCCCACCGTGGCGACAAGATCTGGTACTACCTGGATGACGGTCTCTACGGCAGCTACAACGGCCAGCTCTATGACCACGTTACCTATCCGGTGAGCACGCCTTATGCCTGTGGCGATCAGCACAACTCGGTGCTCTCCGGCCCCACCTGCGACAGCGTGGATGTGATCCGCGATGGCATCATGCTGCCGGATCTGGCTATCGGCGAGTTGGTGGTTGGCAAGGTGATGGGCGCCTACACCTGGGCCTCCGCCTCCACCTTCAACTTCTTCCCCAAGGCCAGCATCCTCATTCTGGACAGCAGCCAGAAGGGGCAGAAGCTGGTGGCAGTAGCCTGAGCACACCGCTCGCTCGCCAACAGGTTCACTGGGCAAAAACAAGAGGGGGAAGCTTGAGCTTCCCCCTCTCTTATTTCACCAACCCCTATCAGATAAACTGACTGGTCAGCAGCCAGCCGGTGTAGGCGACGAAGCAGGTGAGCAGCACGCCCCCCTCCAGCCGGTTGATGCGGCCTTGGCCCTTGCGGCCCAGACACATCACCAGCAGCAACAGGGTCAGCCCCATCATGATGCTCCAGTCACGGGTAAGCACCTCCGGCGCCACATCGAGCGGGTGGATGCCCGCCGCAATCCCCACCACCGCCAGGGTGTTGAACAGGTTGGAGCCGAGCACGTTGCCAAGGGCCAGATCATGCTCGTTCTTGCGAATGGCGATGAGGGACGAGGCCAGCTCCGGCAAAGAGGTTCCCACCGCGACTATGGTGAGACCAATCACCAGATCGCTGATACCGAGCGCCTGAGCGATGGTTACCGCCCCCCAGACCAACAGGCGGGAAGCGCCGATCAGCAGCACCAGCCCGACTACCAGCCAGAAGATGGCGCTCTTGAGGGACATCCCCTCGCTCTCGATATCCTCGGCGGTCTCGGTATCCAGCGCATCTCCCTTGCCATTCATGCCAGCCCAGATGGACCAGCCCATCAGGGCAACGAAGACGACCCCCAGAATGACCGCATCCATCCGGCCCAGATGACCATCAATCAGCAGGGCACCGGAGAGCAGGGTAATACCGAGCAGGAGCGGGATCTCCTTGCGCACAACCTGAGAGGCCACCGCGATAGGGCTGATCAGTGCCGTCAGACCCAGGATCAGCGCGATATTGGTGATGTTGGAGCCATAGGCATTACCAAGCGCCAACCCGGGATTGCCCTGGGACGCCGCCAGCGCCGAGACCACCATCTCCGGGGCAGAGGTACCAAAACCGATGATCACCATGCCGATCAGCAGCGGCGGCATCCCCGCATAACGGGCGGTGGCAGCAGCGCCATCGACAAACTTGTCTGCACTCCAGACCAGCAGCGCCAGTCCGGCAATCAGGGCAACAAAAGCCAGGGTCATAGGATCTTCATCTCTTGTTATCTGCAACGAAGCGCCAGCCCAAACAGGCAGGCACCATGGGAAAGTGGCGCCAGTGTAGCTGTGCCACCTCCCATTTCAAGGGTAAATCAAACCGTGATTAACATTTCACAGTGCAGCCAGCAGGCTCGCGGCATCGGAGACCTCGAACTTGCCCGGAGCCTCCACAAACAGCTGCTCGACTACACCATCGTTGGCGATCAACGCAAAGCGCTGGGCGCGCACGCCGCCAAAGGCACCGGTCTCCTTGGCCAGGCCCAGCGCCCGGGTCCAGCTGCCGTCGCCATCCGCCAGCATGGTGATCGCCTCTGCATTCTGGGCCGTCTGCCAGGCCCGCATCACGAAAGCGTCGTTGACCGACAGACAACAGATGGCATCCACCCCTTTGGCCATAAACTGATCGGCCAGCACCACATAACCGGGCAGATGGGCATTGGAGCAGGTGGGAGTAAAGGCGCCGGATACCGCAAACAGCACCACTTTTTTACCGGCGAACAGCGTCTTGCTATCCCGCAGCTGCTTGCCCTCGGCGGTGATAAAGGTAAATTCGCCCGCAGGCAGGGGTTGTCCTACAGCAATCATGATTTCTCGTCCTGAGTCGTGATGGGAAGTCGCCAGTTTATCCCAGAGTAACGATGCCGCCTAACAGCGGCTCTGAGCCTGACCATGGATAGCGGAAGGCATTTTCCCCTTGGGCAGACTACTCTTGAGCTGGTTTCACGGCGCCAGGAGGCCCCATGCAACACTATTACGATGGTCTGGAAATTCGTCCCTCCGCCATACGCGAACAGCAGCAACTGGACCAGCTCAATCATCAGCTTACCCATGTCAGTCAATATTGCGCCGGTTACTCCAGCGCCTATCGCCAGTGCCGCCTCGAGGACCTGGCAGAGCTGGCCACCCTGCCACTGCTCGATAGCAAAGAGCTCTTTGCCGCTCAGCAAGCTCATCCCCCCTTTGCCGGTCTCACCGGCCGTCCGGCCAGTCAGGCGCTGCGGGTCTTCTCCTGTCCGGGTCAGCTGGCCATCCCCGAATATGCCGGGGCAGACTGGTGGGGCGCCGCCCGAGCACTGTTTGCCGCCGGCTTCAAGGCGGGGGAAGTAATGCTCAACGGCCACGACTATCATGCAGGTCCCACCGCCTTTATCTTCGATAACGGCGCCCGCCAGCTGGGGGCTCCAGTGGTACCCTGCGGCCCCCATGATACCCAGCGCCAGCTGGAGGCACTGCTGCGCTATCAACCCACCGGCTACGTCGGCCCGCTGGTGACCCTGCTCGACCTGCTGGAAGCGGCCGAGGCGGCGGAGATCCCGAGCGACTCGCTGCGCCGCGCCCTATTGTGCGAAGCCACCCATCCCGAAACCGTGCCGCTGCGCGTCATTCACGGCATTGCGGCCCTCAACTGTCTGGTATGGCAGGATGTGGGGGTGGTGGCCTACGAGAGTCAGCCCGGTCAGGGCTTTATCGTCAACGAGAGCTGCATCGTCGAAATCATCGATCCCGCCAGCGGCAATCCCGTGAGTGGCGACGAGACCGGCCAGCTGGTGGTGACCCGGCTCGATCTGGAGTATCCGCTGCTGCGTCTGGCCACCGACTGGCAAGGTCACTGGCTCGCCAAACCGAGCGCTTGCGGGCGCACCAACCGACGCCTCAAGCTGGTGTAGCAGACCAAGTAAATGCACACATGCAAACGGGCAGCCATCAGGCTGCCCGTCTTGTCTCTGGAGAAGAGGATATATGAAGTTGGTCAGCGTCTCGCCTGCCAGGTGGCGATGGCGAGCAGGGAGTCGGGGGTAAATTCACTGGCGCGCTCGGCGATCTCGGCCAGGCTCATCCAGTGCACCGAGCTCACCTCTTCGGCCTGCAACTGCAGCGGCCCCTGATAGCGGCAACTGAAGAGGCCGCCCCAGACCCGGTAGCCCTCCCCTTCTGCATAAAAGCTGCCAAAGCCCTGCAGAGGAACATCCATAATCCCCAGCTCCTCGGCCAGCTCGCGGCGGGCGGAGCGCTCCATCTCCTCACCGGTGGTGACCACGCCACCGGCGCAGGCATCCAGCATGCCGGGGCAGAAATCCTTGCTGAGGGTGCGTCGCTGCACCAGGATCCGATCCGCGTCGTCGAGCACCAGAATATAGCTGGCGCGATGGCAGAGATTCTCTCGCCGCACCTTGGCTCGCTCGGCCACGCCAATCACCCGGTTGTTCCCGTCCACCACATCAACCCATTCCACGCACAGGCCCTTTTATTTGTTCCATTCAAGCCCGCAGTATATCGGTGCGGTAGTTTGCCATGGCACAACTTTTTCGATGATGCCGTCAATTTGCCGAGCTCACTGGCAAAATAAGGATTCATGCAAATCTTTATAAATCGTCATATCAGTGTCATCGACCGACACCATAGTGTGCCCTGTCCAGGCAATCAGGGAACCGTGTGATGAAGGTATTCAAGCAGTTATCCCCACGGCAGATCGCTCGCTACATCAAGAGCTTTCATCGAGGCTATTTTGCCATCGAGTCGCTGGGGACATTTGAATTCAACGCGGGCAGGATCAGCCTCCATGGCCTGACCTGCCGCCAGCGGCTAAGACTGGCTCGCCAGATCAATCTGGCTGTCAGACAACTTGGTCACCGCGACCCCTTGCCGGACATGTGAGTCAAAGGGTCTTGCCCTACTGTCTGTTGTGCATCCATGCTTTGCCCGCCGGCTACTGGCCGCGCGGGCCGTTTTCGATATCGGTAATGATGCCGTTGCGCACCGTCACAAAGCGCATGAACTCGTTCTTGCCGAAGTTGTAGGTCCAGCGTTCACCATATTTGACCTGCACCATGTTGCCAAACTGGTTCTCCTCGTTGCGGTTGAGCTCTTCACGCAACATCGGCTCACCACACTTGAGCAGCATCTCGGCGGTGGTGTCTCCCTCGGTGATCAGGGCGTTCTTGCAGCGCATGGCATCAGCACTGGCCGGAATGCTCAGCAGCAACAGGGCCAGGCCCGCTACTTTCTTCATCTTCTTGCTCATCGGGTTCTCCTTATCCTCTCTAATGAGTCGCAGTATGCCTGTTCCCGTTTCTGAAAAAACCAGTAAAAAGCGCAAAAGAGCTGCCCTTTTCTCCTTTCCAGCCCGCTGGTCGCGACAAATGCTGTCTATCACATAATCCAAAAACAAACGGCGACCCGAGGGTCGCCGTTTGCATCAAGCCAGCAGGATCACAGGATGTCCAGCAGCTCGACTTCAAATACCAGTGCAGAGTAGGGCGGGATGGAACCGGCACCACGGGCACCGTAGGCCAGATCGTGGGGGATGTAGAGCTTCCACTTGGAACCAACCGGCATCAGCTGCAGCGCTTCAACCCAGCCAGCGATCACGCCGGTCACCGGGAATTCAGCCGGCTGGCCGCGAGCGACGGAGCTGTCGAATACACCACCGTGGGTGAAGGTACCGTGGTAGTGCACACGCACGGACTGACCGGCTACCGGAACGGCACCGTTGCCTTCTACCAGCACTTCGTACTGCAGACCGGAGTCGGTCACCTTCACTTCAGCGCGCTTGGCGTTATCAGCAAGGAAGGCTTCGCCGTCAGCAGAGGCGGCCTTGGCGGCGGCTTCCTGCTCTTCTTGCATACGCGCAGTGATCACCTGGAAGGCATCATTGATATCGTCACGGCTGACCGCGAACTCCAGACCATTCAGAGCATCTGCCAGACCTTGTTGCAGGGCCGGGATATCGAGACCGGCGAAGGCTTGCTGCGCCAGCTGATCACCCATGTTGCGGCCGATGCCATAGCTGGCCTTCTGTTCGATAGAGTCGTATTGGGACATTGAGATGTTGCTCCAGATCCATGTAGTAAAGAGGCGGGATAATATCAGACTTTTGGCCGAGGTGCTGCCGGGGGCGCCCCTGATTTCCCCGTCAGTGGGAGGAACTTCACACAAGATGCGGATGAACGCCGCCCAACGGCGGCGATCTGCTTAACCGCGATCCAGCAACGCTCTGACCGCAGCCACCTTGGCGCCATCGGTGATATTGACCCGGCCATCATCCGAAGTGCCCATATTCACTCCGTGCGGCACCATGCCGCCGCGCCAGCCCATGCCGGACATATGCACTTCGCTCACCCCGGTGAACTCGATGATGGTACGCACGTTGTCGGCATTGACCCCGGCCCCCGGCATCAGGCTGGCACGCCCCGCCAGCGCCTGTTGCATCTCTTGCAGGGTTTCCAACCCAGCCAACGCGGTCGGCGCATGGCCCGAGCTCAGAATGCGCTCGCAACCGGCCGCGACTATGGTCTCCAGATCGAGGCGCCAGTCGGAGGAGAGGTCGATGGCGCGATGGAAGGTAACCCCCAACGGGCCAGCGGCATCCACCAGCTGTTTGAGCTTGGCGGCAGGCACCCGCCCCTCCTCATCCAGCAGACCGACTACTACCCCTTGCAGACCGGCAGAGCGTGCCGCCGCGATATCTTGCAGCATCATCTCGAACTCGCCGTCATTGAAGCAAAAATCCCCGGCACGCGGGCGGATCATGGCGTAAACCGGCACGCTGGCGTGGCGGGCTGCCAGCTGCATAAAGCCGTAGGAGGGGGTCAGGCCACCCAGACCCAGCGCAGAGCAGAGCTCGATGCGATCCGCCCCGGATTGCTGGGCGGTGAACAGGGATTCCAGGTTGTCGATACAGATTTCAAGACGGGTCATGAGGACTCCTTTTTCGGGGAGATCAGACCCCACATCTGATCTCATAGATTGAGCAAGGCTGCGCCGCGCACACCACCGGCACCACCGAAGCGGGCCTGGCGGATCTCGGGCAGGGCGACCCCGGGCAGCAAGTGACCGGGCAGACGCAGCGGCAGCTGTTCATAGAGGGCGGGCAGGCCGCTCAGGCCGCCCCCCAATACCACCACCTCGGGATCAATCACCGAAATGGCGGTGGCAAGCCCGGCGGCCATGACCTCCAGCCAGCAGTCGACCGTTTCGACCGCATGGGGTTCATGGGCCTCGAAGCGTCCCACAATCTGGTGACCCGTGGCGCGCTGGCCATGGAAATGGTGATAGAGACGCTCCAGACCGGTGCCGGAGGCATAGGTTTCAAAACAGACTAGACGGCCGCAGCCGCAACGGGGACGGGGCAAATCGGGGTACTTCATCAGCATGGTCGCGGGCAAGGGGTAGTGACCAATCTCGCCAGCCAGCCAGTTGCGCCCCTGAATAAGCTTGCCCGCCAGATAAACAGCGCCGCCGATGCCGGTGCCGATGGTGACGCCGAGCGCACTGCCGGCGCCGTCGGCTGCCCCTTGATGCACTTCGGACCAGAGGAAGCAGTTGGCGTCGTTATCCACCTTGACCGGCCGCTCCAGCAACTCGGCCAGATCGGCGCCCAGATGGCGACCATTGATGGAAGGCAGATTAGCCGCCACTATGCTGTGATCTTGGCTATTGATAACGCCGGGGAAACCGATGCCGACCGAGTCCCGTGCGCCGAAGCGGGCATCCGCCTGCTCGACCCGGGAGCGGATCAGCTGCTGCAGCCCCTCGTAATCATTGCCCGGGGTACTCATGCGCTCCTCGTGGCAGAGGTTCAATGCACCGTCATAGACCGCAAAGGCGATCTTGGTGCCACCGATATCAAAGCCGTAATACATGCCAGCACTCCCTTGTCAGCCCGTGTTTATCCAACTCTGTTTCAAGGGGGACATTGTATTAATTCGCAAAAAAAATAAAGTGACCGAAGGCGAAAAACGGGAGAGTGATCAGAGCAAACGGCTCATTTGTCGCTGCAGGCAGGGCTGCCCGAGGCTTATCAGGGTGCGCTCTTCGCCATCAAAGACGAAGCCGCGGCGCAGGTAGAACCCCTCGCCGATGTGGTTGCCATCGAGCAGCCACAATTTGACGCTATGGCAACCGGCGCGGCGCATCTGCATCGCCACCGCCTGCCACAGCCGTTTGCCATAGCCTTGTCGCCAATGGTCGGGATGGAGGTAAAAGGCGCGGATCAGTGCGTTGCTCTGCCCCGCTTCCTGTTGTGGTTGCCAGTAGAGCAGGCCTATCACCACCTCATCGAGACAAAGCAGCATGGGCCTTGGGCCCGGCTCGGCCAGACGACTCTGCCAGATCTGCAGATGAGCGGTGACGTCCAGCTGCTCCAGCAGGTCGGCACCGAGCACCTGGCCATAGGCAGCGAGCCAGCTGGCTCGCTGCATCACCGTCATGGCGGCGGCATCATCGCTGCGCGCCATGCGCAGGCTTATGCCTTGCATTGGGGCACCAGACCGTTGGCGCGGGCCTGCTCATAGAGCGGCAGCACTTGTGCCTGTTGCGCCTGCAACTCGGCGATCCGGTTCTCGTTGCTCGGGTGGGTGGAGAGCAGTTGTGGCGGGGTGTTGCCACCGGCGGCGGCACTCATGTTTTGCCACAGGGGGATCGCCTCGGCCGGATTGAACCCGGCGCGCGCCATCAGCTCAAGCCCCAGCCGATCCGCTTCGCTCTCCTGAGTACGGCCATAGGGCAACATCACCCCCACCTCGACCCCGAGGCCAAGGGCGGCCATGGTGGCGCCGCGATACTCGCTGGTGCCCATGGCGATGTCCGCAGCCGCCAGACCGATCCCCGCCAGCTGGCTGCGCGAGAGTCGCTCGTTGGAGTGCTGGGCCAGCACGTGAGTCAGCTCGTGGCCGATGACGGTCGCCAGCTGATCCTGATTCTTGGCCACCTTGAGCAGGCCGCTGTAGACCCCGATCTTGCCGCCGGGCAGGGCGAAGGCGTTGACCTGTTTGGAGTCAAACACCACCACTTCCCAGTTGGTGATGCCATAGCTGGCCGGCACCTGGGCAGTCACCGCCTTGGCGACACAGGAGACATAGGCGTTGAGTTTGGCATCCTTGCTCACCTTCTCCTGCTTCTTCATCTGCTCGAAGGAGTCGGCGCCCAGCTGGTTCATCTGCTGGGGAGAGTAGAGCAGCATCTGGCTGCGGCCGGTCGGCGACTGGGCGCAGGCGACCAGCAGGGAACTACAGAGGGCTACCATGCCAAACTTGGTGAGGGACGCAATCATGAAGGGATCCTTTGCCATAACGTTGCCCTATTCTCGGAAATGCCGCCCTGCTACGCAAGGGAGCCAGCCCCCGGCTGGCGGAAAAATATCCATCCTGCGCTATTAACAAAACTGACAGCCGCCAAAAACAAAACGAGCCCGCTTGGGGCTCGTTTTATCAGGGCATGCTGACTGCAGGCAGTTACATGATACCCAGCTTTTTCAGGTCAGCCTGTACCACCTTGGCCGGCACCGGCACGTAGCCATCTTTGGCAACGATGTTCTGGCCTGCTTTGGAGAGCATCATCTTGACGAACTCTTGCTCCATCGGGGAGAGCGGCTTGTTCGGATGCTTGTTCACGTAAACGTACAGGAAGCGTGACAGCGGATACTTGCCGGTGATGGCGTTATCGGAGGTCGCTTCGATGAAGGTCTTGCCATCTTTGGAGAGCGGTACCGCACGCACGCCGGAGGTGACATAACCGATACCGGAGTAGCCGATGCCGTTCAGGGAGGCAGAGACAGACTGCACCACGGAGGCAGAACCCGGCTGCTCGTTCACGCCGCTCTTGAAGTCGCCGTTACACAGGGCGTGCTCCTTGAAGTAACCGTAGGTACCGGATACGGAGTTGCGACCGAACAGTTGCAGATCCTTAGAGGACCAGTTGCCGTCCAGACCCAGATCAGACCACTTGGTGGCAGCCTTGGCTTCGCCGCACTTGAGGGTGCTGGAGAAGATGGCGTCGATCTGCGGCATAGTCAGCCCCTTGATGGGGTTGTCCTTGTTGACGAACACCGCCAGGGCATCGACTGCAACGCGGATGGCAGTCGGCTTGTAGCCGTAACGCTTCTCGAATGCTTCCTCTTCACCGGCCTTCATTGCACGGCTCATCGGACCGAACTGGGCAACACCTTCGGTCAGGGCAGTCGGCGCGGTAGAAGAACCGGCGGCCTGGATCTGCACGTTAACGTTGGGGTACAAGCGCTTAAATTCTTCGGCCCACAGGGTCATCATGTTGGCCAGGGTGTCCGAGCCGACAGAGGACAGGTTGCCCGAAATGCCGCTGGTCGGTGTGTAATCCGGCAGGTCTTTATCCACACCGGCAGCCAGGGCGCTGACAGAAAACAGGGTTGCTGCGGTGAATCCGATTACACCAGCCAGTTTGTTGAGTTTCATCCAATCTCTCCAAAGTTACAGAAGGTCCGTTCTTAAGACGGCGCCAGTATCTGACCTGGCAGTGACAAATTTATGGATTTAATGTGACACTTTAATGACATGGCGACAGATTTGAACAAATGAAAAGAGGGCCCGTTCAAAGGCCCTCTTTTTGCAGCTAACCCATTGCCATAAAAGACTATTTAATCACCACCATCCGACTCGGAATGAGAAAGCTGAAGCGGCTGCCAAGACCGACCCGGCTCTCGATATCGAGCTGGCAGTCGTGATGACTGAGGGCATGCTTGACGATGGCAAGGCCCAAGCCTGAGCCGCCGGTGTGGCGCGAGCGTGCCTTGTCGACCCGATAGAACCGCTCGGTCAGCCGTGCCAGATGCTCGGGGGCAATCCCCTCCCCTTCATCGCTCACGGCAAACAGCGCCATCGCCCCCTGCTTGCGCCACTCCACCGTCACCTTGCGCCCCGCCGGCGTGTAGTGAATGGCGTTGTAGACCAGATTGGAGACGGCGCTGCGCAGCTGCTCCTGATCCCCGCGCACCAACAGATTGGGCTGCACCACAAATTCGAGCTGGTGGGCCCGTTCGCCCGAGAGCGCTCGCGCCTCCTGCTCCAGCAGCCCCAGCATGGCAGGCATGTCCACCAGATGGGAGAGATCCACGGTCGGAGCCGCCTCGATACGGGAGAGGGTGAGCAGCTGATTGACCAGATTATCCATCCGGATGGTCTGCTCCATCATCACCCGATGCGCCTTGGCCCACATGGCGGGCGGGGGCGGCTCCTCGGTCATCTCCAGATAACCCTTGAGCACGGTCAGCGGAGTGCGCAGTTCGTGAGAGACGTTGGAGACAAAGTGCTTGCGGGTCTTCTCGAGACTGCGCAAGCGGGTGACATCCCGCACCACCAGCATCGCCTGATCGGAGGCGTAGGGCATGATACGAAACTCAAGAAACTTCTCCTCATTGACCGGGGAGTGCATCTCGAGGGGCTCGTCATACGCCCCCTTGCCCAGATAGGCGTTAAAGGCAGGATTGCGAATGAGGTTGCCGATATGCTGGCCGGCATCCTCCGGCCAGCGGAAACCGAGCAGTTGCTCCGCCAGCCGGTTGCACCAGAGGATGCTGCCATCGGTGCGAAACACCACGGCGGCATCGGGCAGCGCCTCGGCCCCCTCCCGGAAGCGGCGGATCAGCCCCGCCAGCTCGCGGCGACGGGCGCGGTGACGCTGCTGCAGCTTGTAGATACCGTTGAAGATGTACTCCCAGCTGCCACTGCCACTGGGGGGCACCAGGCTGCGGTCGTGCCACAACCAGTCAGAGAGCCGCTTCTGGAAGCGATAGTGCCAGCCCAGATGCAACACGGCCGCCACCAGCAGGCAGAGGGCAAGGTGATCAACCAACCAGCCAACCAATGCGAAGGGGGCGTAAAAAAACGCCATTCGCCACAACTGTCGCCGCCAGGCGTAAGGTTGCAACATAACTGCCTCTAGAGACGGGTTGAGAAGCGGTATCCGGCTCCACGCACCGTCTGGATCAATCTGTCGTGCCCTGTCTCTTCAATCGCCTTGCGCAGGCGACGAATATGCACATCTACGGTTCTGTCCTCGACGTACACATTGGTACCCCAGACATTATTGAGCAGCTGTTCACGGCTGTAGACCCGCTCGGGGTGAGTCATGAAGAAGTGAAGCAGCTTGAATTCGGTCGGCCCCATGTCGAGCGCCTTCTCTTCGGCACTGACCCGGTGGGAGACAGGATCGAGTTTCAGCCCCTGCACCTCGATCACCTCATCCACCGAGGTGGGCGACACGCGGCGCATCACCGCATGGAGGCGAGCAGTCAGCTCCTTGGGCGAGAACGGCTTGGTGATGTAGTCGTCGGCACCGGCCTCCAGACCACGCACCTTGTCCTCCTCTTCACCGCGAGCGGTGAGCATCACCACCGGGATCTGGCGCGTCACCTCATCCTGCTTGAGCTGCTTGATAAACTGGATGCCACTGCCGCCCGGCATCATCCAGTCGAGCACGATGAGTTCGGGGTAGGGTTCGCGCACCTTCGCCAGTCCATCGGCGTAATCTTCCGCTTCAATCGTCTCATATCCCTTCTGCTCCAACACGAAGCAGAGCATTTCGCGGATCGGTGCTTCGTCCTCGACCACCAGAATTCGCTTAGCCATTCCCTTCTCTCTCCTCTGTGAAGATGGGTGCGCCAATTATTAGAATTTTCTGTGACACTTTTATGACTTTATGACAAGCGGGATGATAAACGTTTTCAGATTCAGTTGGCAGCAGTACGTTGCAACAAGTCCCACCGGTTGCCGCTGATATCCTCAAATACCACCACAGTGCCATAAGGCTCGTCGCGGGGCTGTTCACAAAAATGAACACCGTACGCCTGCATACGCTGGTAATCCCCCCAGAAATCAGTGGTCTCGAGGAACAAAAATACCCGGCCACCGCCCTGCTGGCCGATGGCGGCCTGCTGCTGCGCATTGGCCGCTTGTGCCAGCAGCAACGCGGAACCGGGGGTGCCTTTGGGGGCAACCCGCACCCAGCGCTTGCCCGGTTTACCCGGTTCATCGAGCCGAGTGTCTTCCAGGAGCGCAAAGCCAAGTCCCTCGGTAAAAAAGCGAATGGCCTGATCGTAATCAGCCACCAGCAGGGTCAGCGCCCCTATGTGTTGTGTCATAACTGCTTGCTCATGTTGAAAGCGATATTGGAATAAAGCACACGGCATCTCGACGCATCGCAGTCAGTGGCTCGCAACCCGGTTGCGACCCTGCGTCTTGGCCTGATAGAGCGCCTCGTCGGCACGTTTGAGCACCTGCTCCGGCGACTCACCCGCACGCTCAGCCACCCCGAACGAGGCGGTCACCCGCAATCCGGACGGCCAATGGATATCAGCCTCCAAGGTAGCGCGCAACCGCTCAGCCAGCGCACAGGCCCGCAGCTCATCGTAGTGAAGGCAGACCAGCACGAACTCCTCACCGCCCCAGCGCACCAGATGGCAGAGCGCATCACAATGGCGCAGGATCTCGCTGACCAGATGCTTGAGCACCTCATCACCCACCGGGTGACCGTGGATGTCGTTGATCTGTTTGAAGTGGTCAACGTCGATATAGATGAAGGAAAACGACAGATCAGCGATATCGGCCAGCAGTCGCTCACCACCAAGCCGGTTGAAAGCACCGGTCAGTGGATCATAACAGGCCTCCTCACGGGTGCGGCGATTCTCTTCGCTCAGGGTACGGTTCAGCACCTCCACCTCAAGCTTGGCCTGATGGGCATGCAACAAACGCTGCTTCATGGCGAGGTGGTTAACCAGAAAGACTGCACAGCCATAGATAAACCAGACAAACAGGATCAACCGGTAGAAAAGGGTAGGCTCAAGCCAGTTGCCATGAAACTGCAGCTCCTCGATCACCACGCCATACTCACCCGGCGACATATATGACCCCGCAGCAATCTCGATGGCGTAGACCCGGCTCAGATCAGGCCCCTGTAACTGTAACGGCACCTTGTAGCGCTTGATCCACCAGGTTGCCGGGGTAAACACATCGAGAGGCACCTCGTGGTCCTTGCCGTAATCGGCAGGACGAAAGATTATTTCGTTGAATTTGGATTGCAGCGTGTCATCCATCTTGTCGAAAAGCGGATTGTAGTTGCGCAGGTAGAAACGCCAATCCTGCTCCTCGCCACCCGTCACGCTCAAGCGGATATGGAGAGTATTAAACCGGGCAAGATTGATACCCTTTTCGCGCACGGTCAGGGTGAGAACCAGACCACAGCTGGGATAGCTGGCGGGGCTCGCAGTCAGTACACACTCTACGCCGGGATTACCATCGGCCGAGGGACGGTAACTCACCGCTCCCGGTGCCGCATCCTCCGCCTTCAACACGCTTACCGAGAGCGGCCACTCCTTGATATCAAGCACCCGTTCGGGACCAAACTCGAACAGCAGGATAGAGCAGCCAGTCAGCGCCAGCAAATACCAGAACAGCAACTCGGCAAAACGGGAACTGGAAGCGATCATGCTGACCCCATCGCGTAAATAGGAATATCCGTGCAACTGGAACAGGCGGTGGCACCGGATAGCACGCGATAACAAGCCACCATGATAACCCCGTGAATCACAAAAAACATGCCACTTATCAAGGAGTTCACTGCTCTCTGTCACGTTTTTAAAGCGCAGTGCCAACCCGCATTGCCGACTGCTGGCGATAGCGCTGGGGGGAGCAGCCCAGCTCCCGGTTGAACATGGCGATAAAGGCCGAGGTGGAGCCATAACCGAGCCGCCAGCTAATCTCCTGAATGGACATGTCCCCCTTGAGCCAGGCCAGCGCCTTGAGCAACCGCTGCCGCGCCCGCCACTGACCGAAGCTCATCCCCAGCTCCCGCAGGTAGCGCCGCGCCAGGGTGCGCTCTGTGGTGTGCAGTTGTCCGGCCCACTGGGCCAGAGTTCGGGGATCGGCAGGATCGCTGTGCAACGCCGCCAGCATGGGAGCCAGCAGCTTGTCCTGACTCATCGGCAGGTAGCTCTCCTGACAGCGGGTGCGCGCCAGTCGCTCCACCAGCAACTCGGCCTGGCGCTGATCCCACTCATCCACCATATGGCCTACCCGCTGTTCGCAAAAATCGCTCAGCAGGGCGCGAATAAGTGGGGTAAGCAGCAGCAATCTGGGCTCTGGCGGCAGCTTGGCCGCCAGCTCGTGGCTGACGTAGATGGAGGTATAGTCGAGGTTCTGCTCGTTGTAGGAGGTGTGGTCGAGACCCGCCGGTACCCAGATAAGGTAGTCGGCAGGGGCCACCAGTCGCTGATCCCCCAGCTCTATCTCCATGATCCCCAGGCTGATCATGTTGAGCTGGCCCCAGGGGTGGGAGTGCAGCACGGTCGCGCTGTCGGCCAGCATCTGCTGGTAACTGAAATAGAGCGGATTGGGAGCGGGCAGAACGACATCTACCGGCTGAAACTGGTGAGTGGCCATCAGCGCCCCTTGTCAGCGAGAGAGAGGAGCAGGCGTGATGCAACGCCCTGTTGGCTCGGTCTCCGGCACAGGTCAAAAGCAGCCATCAGTTGCGGGCAGACGCAGCCCGTGTGAGCCGGAATAAGGTGCATCAGAAAGAGTTGTCTTTTCTGCTGGGTAATCTGTCTGTTTTACGCTACTTGATAATATAAAGACAAGGGTAGACTTGGCCCCCTGTAAATAAGGAGCCTCTGATGCGAATCTTTTCCCCTCTTCTCTTTCCGCTGATGGCTGTGCTGATCTGGGCTACCAATACCGTGGTGTCCAAGGCGGCCGCCAGCGTGCTCGACCCCGCGGCCATCTCCTTCTATCGCTGGGTGATCGCCGCCCTGGCGCTGACCCCCTTCTGTCTGCCCCCCCTCTGGCGGCGACGCAGCGAGGTTCGCCCCTGGCTCGGCAAGCTGCTGGTGCTGGCAGCGCTCGGTATGGTGCTCTACCAGTGTCTGGCCTACTACGCCGCTCACAGCACCTCCGCCACCAACATGGGGGTGATCGGCTCTCTCATTCCGCTGCTCACCCTGCTGCAAGGGGCGCTCTTCTTCGGCCAGCGTCCCGGCAAACAGGCACTGCTCGGCATGAGTCTCTCCCTGTTCGGGGTGCTCTGGCTGCTTGGCAAGGGCGAACCACTGGCCCTGCTGCACAACGGCATCAACCCGGGGGATGGCATGATGTTGCTGGGCTCCGCCAGCTACGCCCTTTACGGCCTCTTGATCCGCCGCTGGCAACTGCCGTTTGGCCCCTGGCTAAACCTCTACATGCAGATCCTGCTGGCCGTACTGCTGCTGGTACCGCTCGCTCTCAGCGCCGACTCGATGGCGGTGCCGGCCGAAGGGTGGGGACTGGTGCTCTTCGCCGGGCTCGCCTCCTCTCTGCTGGCAGCCTACTGCTGGATGCGCGGCCTCGCCTGCATGGGGGCAGAGCGCACCTCGGTCTTTATGAACCTGATGCCGCTCTGTACGGCGCTGATCGCCGTCGTCGGCCTGGGGGAACCGATCCATGGCTACCACCTGCTGGGGGGCGGCCTCATTCTGGGAGGCGTGATGATCTCCCAGCTGAAAAAACAGCTCCCGCAACCGGAGCGCAGCGCGGTCTGATGGGTAACACACAAAAACAACAAGGGAGCCGCTGGCTCCCTTGTTCATTTCTATCGTTTTGGTGATCGCAAACCAGCTCACCCCGCCCGGCGCCAGCGGTAGCGCCGCTCCGGTCGCCCCCGCTGGCCATAGTTGAGATCCACATCCACCCGGTCTTCCGACTCCAGATACTCCAGATAGCGGCGCGCCGTGGTGCGGCTGAGGGAGAGCCGCAGCGCCACCGTGTCGGTGGAGAAAACGTTCTCCGGCTCGCCCGCCAGCAGATCCAGCACCTGACGCAGGGTGATGCTGTCGATCCCCTTGGGAGTGACGCGCATCTCCTTGATCTGAGAGCGCCCTCCCTTGCCCAGCAGCTTGTCGAGATCTTCCTGCTCCAGCCGACCCCGCTCGCAGAGGCGGCTGTGCAGTTGCAGGATCTCGTCCAGACTCTGCTGGATGCGAAACAGCCGCAATGGTTTGATGACGTAGTCATGAACCCCCAGATTGAGGGCCTGCTGGATGGTCTCCACATCCCGCGAGGCAGTCACCATGATGACGTAGGCTTCGCGGTTGTGGCTGCGCAGGCGGCTCACCCACTCAAGGCCGGAGCCATCGGGTAGGGAGACATCCACCACCAGCAGTTGGGGCACCACACCGGCCATCATGGCATCGGCCTGGGCCAGGGTGCCGGCCCGCCCCAGCAGGGAGAAACCGGGGGTCGCCGCCACCAGTTCTGACAAGATGGCACCGATCCGATCGTCATCTTCAATAACAAGCGTGATTATTGGGTCCATGGCTCACATTAATTGGTTTTTATTCAAGTAGATACCAAACAGGGTGGTCTGCTCGGCGGTTCGCCGCCATTCTATCACACCCTCGTGCCGACCCACGGTCTCCTTGACCAGGAACAGACCCACCCCGTGATCGCCGCTCTGGCGACTCACCCCGTAATCGAACAGATGATCGGCCAGCTCCTCGTCGACCCCCTCGCCGCTATCCTCCACCTCGATCACCAGTCGCCGCCCCACATCGCACAGAGAGAGCAGCACCCGCGGCGGCCGCTGCTGGCGGTTGCGCCAGGCCGCCTGCAGACCGTTGTCCAGCAGGTTGCCAATGAGGGTGATGAGATCGGCCGAGACCGAAGCCGGATACTCCGCCAGCGCCGAATCGGGATCTAGCTCCAGGGTCACCCCCAGCTCGCGAGCCCGGCTGAACTTGCCGAGAATAAGCCCCGCCACCGGCTTGTTGTCGATCAGCCGCAGCAGCTCCTGCAGCATGGTCTGGCACGCTTCGTTCTCCTGCTGGATCAGCTCCACCGCCTGATCCACATGGCCCAGCTGCAACAGGCCGGAGAGGCTGCTCAGCTTGTTGGCGAACTCGTGGCTCTGCATCCGCAGCATCTCGGCATACTGGCGCAGGTGGGTCACCTGCACCCCCAGACTGGCGGCCACCTCCGGACGGCTGAAGATCAGCAGCCGCCCCGGTGCCTTGCTCTGCACCGCCTGCCAGCGGCCGACGAAGGACTCCCCCTGAATGGTGAAGCTCACTTCCCCCCCCTCCTGCTCCAGACAGGGGGCAAGGGGTGGCACCAGCTCCGCCAGCGACTGCCCCTGCAGGGCGTGGCGCCCGGTGACCGGCAGCCGCAGCTGATAGCTGGCGGTGCTGTTGATCATGTTGATGTTGCCGCGGCCATCGAGGGCAATCACCCCTTCGGTGATGTGCTCCAGCACCAGATCCTGCAGGGTGAAGCGGCGCACGATCGCCTCCGGCTCCAGATCGAGCAGGGTCTTGCGCAGCAGGTATTGCACCCAGAGTGCCAACAGCAGACCGCACCCCAGCACCGCCACAATGGCGCAGACGAGCAGGGCTACCCGCTCCATGTAGATGCCCTCCACCTGCTGCATCAGGTAGCCCACCACCACGGCCCCCATGACGCGCCCATCACCGCCCACCACCGGGGAGAAGCAGCGGATCGCCGGCCCCATGGTGCCCCGATCCTTGGAGCAGTAGCTGCGCCGCTCCTGCAGCGCAGGCCAGATATCCTCACCACGGAACTTCTGTCCCACCAGCTCGGGGTTGGGGTGGCTGAGACGACGGCCATGTTCGTCGGTCACCACCATATAGGTGGCATCGGTGCGGTTGCAGACCGCCTCCATGTAGTCGCGCAGGGTAGGGTCACTGCCCTGACGCAGGGCCTCGACCACCCGGGTGTCCGCCGCCATGACCCGTGCCAGATCGCTCCCCTTATCCTGCAGATTGCTCTCCAGCAGATGACGGATAAAGAGGGCCAGCAAGCTGCCAAGAATGAGGATCAGCAGCAGGGAGAGCCCGAGAGAGAGGGTGACCAGCTGATGGCGAAGTTTCATGCACATACCTTAAATCGTCAGGACGCAGCCCAATAGTGCGGATGCCACCAGGTCTGGTCAATCAAAGGTGCAGGATCACCGGAAAAATCGGCTAGGCCCTCCTCGCGGGCACAGAGCGCGACCGCTCTGGCCACGGCGCGGGCCACCTCTCCGACCTGTTCAATCGGGGGCAGCAGTCGGCCCGCCACCAGCGGATAGGCGCCGACCGCCCGCACCGCGGCCAGCAACATGCAGTCGCTGATGCGGCGTGCCTTGACGGCGCAGGCCCCGAGGCCAATGCCCGGGAAGACATAGACGTTGTTGCACTGGGAGACAACCCGCCGCTCACCGGCCACCGTCACCGGCGCAAACGGGCTGCCGGTCGCCAACAGGGCGCGGCCACCCGTGGCCGCCCACACCTGCTCGGGCGTCGCTTCGGCGCTGCGGGTCGGGTTGGAGAGCGGCAGGATCACCGGCTGCTCGCACACCTCCCCCATCGCCTGCAACACCTCGCCAGTAAAGAGGCCGCCCTGACCGCTCACCCCGATCAGCACAGCCGGGCGCACCTGGCGGATGGTCTCCAGCAGCGAACTACTCCCCTCCTCCACGGATCGAGCAAACGGCTGCTGGGCGCGGGTCAGTGCAGGACGATCGGCACAGACCACCCCGTCCTGATCAAACAGCCAGACCCCCTCACTGCCGCCCGCCAGCTGGGCCAGCATGGCGGCGATGCCGCAACCGGCAGAACCGGCGCCGACGATCAGCACAGGAGCATCGCACAAGGCGGTGCCCACCTGCTGCAGACCGGCCAGCACACAAGCGGAGGCGACTGCCGCCGTGCCCTGAATGTCGTCGTTAAACATGCAGAGCTCGTCGCGATAACGGGTCAGCAAGTTGGCGGCATGCTTGCCGGCAAAGTCTTCAAACTGCAGCACCACCTGTGGCCAGCGCTTGCGAATGGCGGCCACCACCTTGTCCATGAAGTGGTAGTAGCTCTCGCCGTCGATGCGCGGGGATTGCCAGCCGAGGTAGGAGTCATCCTCCAGCAGCTCGGGGTTGTTGGTGCCCACATCGACACAGAGCGGCAGGGTGCGCGCCGGATTGATGCCGCCAGCAGCGGAGTAGAGCGCCAGCTTGCCGATACAGATCCCCATGCCGCCGATACCGAGATCGCCAAGCCCCAGCACCCGCTCGCCATCGGAGATGACGATCACGTCTACCTCCTGCTCCACCGACTCGAGGATGTCGTCGAGATCGTCCCTGTCATGCCAGGAGAGATAGAGACCGTGGCTGCGCAGATAGAGGTCACTGTGGCGCTGGCACGCCTCCCCCACCACCGGGGTGTAGATGATCGGCAGCAGCTCCGGCAGGTGGTGGCGCACCAGATCGTAGAAGAGCACCGGGTTGTCCTCCTGCAGTTGGCGCAGCAGCAGATGCTGGTCAAACGGACTCTGCATGGCGCTGACCAACCGGTAGATCCGGCGCCGCTGCTGGGAGAGGGACTCCTCCTTGTGGGGCATACGCCCCCGCACGCCCTGACGCTTGCGCTCGGCATAGGGCAGGCTGGTGCCCATCATGATGTCGTTCATCTTGTTTGTTCCTCAATCCGGTATCAGGCGAGCAGGGAGATAAGGGCGGTGGCCAGGATCAGCATCACTGCGCCGCCGAGACGGGAGGAGATCTGGGCAAAGGGCATCAGCTTCATGCGCTGGGCCGCCGAGAGCACGGCTACGTCGCCGGTGCCGCCCATGTTGGCCATGCAGAGTCCGCCGGTGATGGCCGCCTCGATGGGATAGAAACCGATCATCCGGCCCACCAGCGCCGCGCCGAGGGCGCCACCGATCACGGTGACCATGACCAGCACGAAGTAGCTGATGGAGAAGGCACTGATCAGCTCGGGAATACTGGTATAGGCGACGCCGATCCCCACCAGCAGGGAGGGGGTCAGGTTGCTCACCACAAACTGATACCAGTCGGCCGCAGCCTGCTCATAACGGCGCGGCAGCAGGCCGCTCACCTTGATAAAGGCAACCGCCAAAATCATCAGGGCGAAGGGGTGCATCGGGATAAAGTTGCCAAGCAGGGAGCCCAGCACAAACATGCTGGAGCTGATAAAAAGCCCCATACCCAGACTCTGCAGGGTCGGCGCCTCAGCCTGCTCGTCAGCAATGCTCTGGCTACTGTCCTTGATCATCAGCTTGCCGTTGCCAGTCAGGGAGGGGTAACGACGACCGAGCCGCGCCAGCAGGGAGCCCACCAGAATGGCCAGGGTATTGGCGATCACCACCGCCGGTACCATGCGCGACAAGAGATCCGCACTGGACATCTGCATCGGGCCGGAGAGAATCTCCACCAAGGGCACCGCACCGGCGCCCATGCCACCGCCCATGATCGGCAGGCCGATCAGCAACACCGCATTCGTGAAGCCATACCCCATCAGGGAGCCGACCAGCCCCACGCTCAGCAATGCCAACGCCACGCCGCCAAGAATGACCGGCAGATAGCGCATGGCGGCATTTTTCAGCAAAGCGCCGCTCATGCCAAACACGGAGCCAGTCACCAGACTGGCGATAAAGAAGTTGAGAAAGCCTCCCTCCTTCATGAAGTTGGTAATGACCTGCCCCGCCTGCACCGGCAGCAGCTGGTATTCGAACAGGGCGGCGCCGCCAAAGATGGCGAGGATGGTGCCACCCCCCAGATATTCACGGATCGGCATGATCCGCTCCCCCAGCTCGGTCAGCAGGGTGCCCAGTACAAACATCAGTGCCAGCGCACCGACCATGCCCAGCGGCAACGAGCCGTTCCAGCCGGAAAAGAGAACACAGGTCGCCAGCCCCAGAAATATAAAGAGCGGCATACCGGCAATTTGTTGGCCGCCCATCAAGGCGGCCTTTTCTTGTGTGGTTTGTAGGGGTGAGAGGTTTTTCATTGTTATGTACTCTGCGTGTGATTGTGGCCGCTACTTTATTGATCCCCCTCGCCTCTGTCGGTTAGCCAGATTGCAAAGCCATATAAAAACATTAAAAACTTAAACATCATGGTGTCGCCAACGTGCGCAGCACAATAGAACACCAGACATCCGATACCCGACCAAGTCAGGAAATAGGGCGATAAAACGAGCGAGCCCAATGGCGGATATTGGGATGATCAGCAGTAATAACGATGCGATGATCTCTCCCCCTTAGGGGAAATAACAGAGCCAGATGACAAGCTCTGCGACCATTTATCGCCACAGATCCTGTGAGTGAGAAGCAGCGGGCAATGTCATCGCCATGACGCGAGTGCCACGGCTTGCCACATCAGGGTTTGAGTCGGCGTGCAAGAAGCACGCACGATGAAAAAGGGTGAGGAGAAAGATGCAAAAAGGGGAGATTGAAATAGTGATGAGCCAAGCCAGCGAATACCAGAGCACTGGCTTGAACTCACAAGGATCACACACGGTCAGGTCTATTCTGCCAACAGCAATGGAATATTGGCGGGGTCAAAATCATGACTGATATCGGTACTTCTGATTGCGCCTTCCCGATTCACGCCATGGTGTGACTCTGCACCATATTCTCCATCACTCAACAGCGCTTCAATTGCCAGATACACACATCCACTGTCATATCCATCCACAACCCGTTTCCCCCCTTGTTTTATAACCCCATCAATATTAGCGGATAAAAAAAGAGCTGCTCGCTGAAGTTGAAAATTTCATGAAAATAATCGCCAGATATCCTCCATTCACGGCGCAATATCCGAAGCGGCAAAAGAGTCTCGAGTGGATCAGCCCCGAAAATAATATCAGGGTCTCGAATGCTGCCAACTCGCACCAGCGAAAGATCCGACCAGAAACATGATCCGCATCACACTATTTACTTAGCCTGCTAAACAAGTATGATACTTAGCAGGCTAAGTACATTGGGGATGAGAAGATGACGGATCTGGAAAGGTTGCGCGAGCTGTCGCTCGCCGAGCAGATAGCGCGGATGCACCGGCTATGGCGTACTGCCGCCGACCTGGAGCTGGCTCCCCTTGGCCTCACCCATCCCCGCTGGACCGCGCTGTGGAAACTCTCCCGCATGGGGAGCCATGTCAGCCAGAAGACCCTGGCCGAAGCCCTCGAGATAGAGCTCCCCTCCCTGATGCGCACCCTGGGCCAGCTGGAAGAGCAGGGTCTGATTGAGCGCCACTGCTGCAGTCAGGACAAGCGGGCCCGCATCGTCTGCGTGACCCCGGCTGGCCAGACCCTGCTCGATCAGATCGCCGACCGCATCATGAATATCCGCCGGGAGCTGCTGGGGGGCATCGACGAGCAGACCCTGCAACTGTTTGAAGCCACGGTGCAGCGGATCTCGGCCAACGCCCTCAGCAAAATTGAACAACACCACGACCGACAAGCCGGAGGCGATACAAGCCCTCCCGAGACCGACACAGAGAGAGAATAAGATGACCCCGGATCAACAATTTACCCGCTGGATCAAATGGTCCATGGCTGGCTTTGCCACCCTGTTTGCCTATTTTCTGATAGCCGACCTGCTGATGCCCCTCACCCCTCAGGCGATGGCGACCCGGGTGGTCACCAAGCTGGCCCCCCAGGTGAGCGGCAAGGTGATCGAGGTCGCCGTTCACAACAACCAGCAGGTCAAGAAGGGGGATCTGCTGTTCAGGCTGGATCCGGCCCCTTTTGAACTGGCAGTGGAGCAGGCCCGCCTTGCGCTGGCGCAGGCAGAGCAGCAGAACAGTGAACTGGATGCCGCCCTGACCGCCGCCGTTGCCGAGATCAACGCCAAGGAGACCCTGGCCAGCCAGAAATGGCGCGAGGCTGAGCGGATCGATGCGCTCTACCAACGTCACATGGTTTCGCTGCAACAAAAAGATGAGGCTGACAGCGCCCTGCGCAGCGCCCAGGCCAACCTGCGCGCCAGTCAGGCCAAACTGGCCCAGATCAAGGCCAGTCGTGGCGTGACCGGTGAAGATAATCTGTTGCTGCGCCAGGCCCGCAACAAGCTGGCGCAAGCGCAGCTGGCCCTCTCTTACAGCCAGGTCCACGCGGATCAGGATGGCACCATCACCAACTTGCAGCTCAAGCCGGGCAGTATCGCCAGCGCCGGCAGCCCGCTGCTGGCACTGGTGTCGGAACAGGTGGACGTCATTGCCGATTTTCGGGAGAAGAGCCTGCGCCATGTTGGCGAGCAAACCCGCGCACTGGTGGCCTTCGATGGCGAGCCGGGTCAGCTCTATCCTGCCTGGGTAAGCAGTCTGGATGCCGGAGTGAGTGCCGGTCAGTTTGATGCCAATGGTCGACTGGCGGCGCCGGTGGAGTCGGATCGCTGGGTACGGGATGCCCAACGGATGCGGCTGCACCTCGAGCTGGACCAGCTCCCCGATCATCTGCCAGCCGGGGCGCGGGCCACGGTACAACTGCTGCCGGACAATGCCCTGACCGCCATGCTGGCACGGGGCCAGATCCATCTGCTCAGCCTGCTCCATTATGTCTACTAACCACGCCACTCACCCGTCGGCCAATACCGCCCCAGCCCACCTCGTCGGTGGTGCTGCTACTCACCTCTGGTATCGGCCCCTCACCGGCAACGAGCTGCGCCAGTGCCTGCGCATCGCCTTTGGCTGCACCACGGGCTTTCTGCTCTGCAAGCTGTTTGGCTGGAATTACGGAGTCTTCTATACGGTCACGCCGGTGCTGCTGCTGGGAATGGTGCCGGTGATGAATGGCCATGCCGCACGCCAGCTGATAGCGGCGGCGGTGGTCTGTGGGGTGGAGGTCGGGCTGCTGGGGGGGCTGTTTGGCAGCCATCCGGCGCTGATGACCCCTATAGCCTTTCTGCTGTTTCTCTACCGTTTCGCCGCCATGTCGCGGGGCAGCCTGTTTCTGTTCGGGGCCAACGGGGTGCTGAGCCTCAGCATCATGCTGCACTTTGCCAGCTATCCGCAGACCGACCTCAACGACCTGATCCTCAACAATATCTGGGCGAACGTGCTGTCGGTGCTGATCGCCTACCTGATGACCATGCTGATCCCGGATGTGGAGGCCAGACCCAAGCCCACCTCGGCCCCCAAGGCGCCGCACCGGATGCGCCATGAAGCCCTGCTGGGTGCCACGGTGGCCACCCTGTCGTTTCTGGTATTTCAGGTGTTTGACCTGCGCGACTCCATGTCTGCCCAGGCCACAACCCTGCTGGTGCTGTTCCCCATGCATTGGAACGGTGCGCTGAGTTATGCCCGCAAACGGGCGATGGGCACCTTGCTGGGTGTCACCTTCGGCTTGCTCGGCCAGCTGCTGCTCTATGACTGGTCAGGGCAACTGCTGCTGGTCGCTCCACTGCTGTGGCTCGGCGCCATGCTGTTCAGCCATGCCCACGTCAAGGAGGCAGGCGGCTCCGGAGTCGGCTTTGGCGCCCTCACTACCCTCGGCATCCTGTTTGGCCAGTACCTCACTCCGGGCAACGATCTGGTGTTCAGCGCCCTCTACCGGGTGAGCAGCATCCTGTTTGCCATCGTGGTCATCCTGCTGGCCTGCTACCTCGTCCACCGGTTGCTCAACCGCTTCGAGGCGACCCGCTTCGGTTATTGATTTCCTGTTGTAAGCACTGTTGTCAGCCCATGGATGAGCTCTTTTTCGCCCCGTCGCCTGCCGGGGCGTTTTTTCTCTCCCTCGTGTGCCTCCCTTGTCATCCCCCCACCACCACAGCTCAGCGCAGAAGTACGGCTATGCTTGTAAGGCTGCTGTCGATGAGGTGTACCTATGGTCGCGTTGTTAAAAAAATGGCTGGTTTGTCTGATGCTGTTGGCTACCAGCCCGCTCGGGGCCACCCCGCTTGTCATTGGTGCCGAAGATGACTGGGCCCCCTACTGCGAGCGCGACAAGGACAATGAGGATGACCAGCCCCACGGACTGGCGCCTGAGCTGGTCAAGGCGGTGTTCGCCGCCGAAGGGATCGAGATTGTCTTTCGCACCCTCCCCTTCGCCCGCTGCATGCACGATGCGAAAAGCGGCAAACTTGCGGGGTGCTTCAACGCCACCATCACCGAAGAGAACCGCTACCAGTACCACTGGCACGATACCCCCATGTTCGAGGAGGATCTTGCCATCTTCGCCCTTGCCAGCGACCCGCAACGGGATCTCAAGCTCACCTCGCTGGAGGGCAAGCGGGTGGGCATCACCCTCGGCTACACCTACCCCACCGATTTTATGGAGAACCCCAGGATCACCCGCTTTCAGGCCAAATCCGATGCCCAGATCCTCGAAATGCTGGTACGTGGCCGGGTCGACTACATCCTGATGAACGGCATGCCGGGCTACCTCAAGATCCAGCAGAAGCAGCTGACCGGCAAGGTGGTCAAGGTTGGCAAGCTCTCCACCGATGGCTTCTGGCTCGCCTTCTCACGCCACCACCCGCAAGGGGAAGCGCTAGCCAAACAGTTCGAACAGGGGCTGCAGAAGATCAAGAACAACGGCATCTATGAGACACTGATCCGCCAGTTTGAAACCAGACTTGGCCTCTACTGATGGCGATACCTTCCTGATTGCGCCCCCTCATACTCGCGCCGTAGGCCGGACAGCCAGCGACGCACCGAATGGCCCCGCTGATTGCACAATAACGGCAACCTGTTAGGCTCACGCCCGTATGACACCAATGGAGCTGTAATCATGAATAAGGTACATATGATGGCCGCTGGTGCGCTGGCCCTCGGCCTGCTCGCTGGCTGCAATCAGGGCAATACCCTCTCAGTCACCGGTGGCGAACCGGTCAGTTACCAGTGCGAGCAGGGCAAGAAGGTGCAGGTGCGCTACTTCTCCCTCTCCGACGAAAGCCTCAACTTTATCAAGCTGTCACTACCGGACGGCAAGGATTACACCCTGCCCCAGGCCATTTCGGCCTCCGGCGCCCGCTACACGGACGAACATGAGGCCGTCTGGTGGAACAAGGGGGATGAGGGCTTTGTCGAGCTTCGGGATCAGGATGGCGAGTGGCAGACCGCCTACAACGACTGCAAACAGCAATAAACGTGACCCCGGCCTAGCCGGGGTCTCTCTTTTTCTCTGGCATCAGAGTGGTGGGGGATCAGTTGATCTCGATTTCGAAGCGGTTGGTCACCTCGACCGGAATGGCATCCGGGTTGCCCTCTGCCGGGCTGTAGCGGATCCGCGAGAGGGTCGCCAGCGCGCTCTGCTCCAGCTCGCCGGGGGGCTCGGCCGCCACCACTTCCGGCTTGACCGGCGTGCCGCTGGCGTCAATTTGATAGCGAACTTCCACATACCCCTTGACCGGTTTGGCCGGCAGGGCTGGCTCGTCATTGCCAAGCCATGACCACTGCTTCTCCTGAACCCAGTAGCTGGACAACTGCTCGAGAGGGATAGCGATCGGAGCGCGCTCGTGCGCCACCTCCTGACGGGATGAGCACCCCAGCAACAGTGTCACTGCCAGACCTGACCATACTGCGACTTTCCAATTCATGTAACGCTCCTTGTTCTCTGCCGGTGCTTGTTGCCGGACTGCAGGGCGCTCAACGCGGCCCGCTTGGTCAGTCACCCATCCTAACGAAAAAGTATTCGTATGAACATGAACAAAAGGGCCAACCCCGAGAGGTTGGCCCTTTTATCGTCAATGAGCTCACTAACCATCCGCTGGCATCAGCCGCGCTTGTCGCTCACCACCAGCCAGAGCGCATGCACCATACCCGGCAGACCGCCCATCAGGGTCAGCACTATGTTGATTAAAAAGTGCAGGCTAAAGCCCACCTGGATAAAAGCGCACACCGGGGGCAGGAAAATGGCCAGCAGGATCTTGAGCAGATTGTTCATCTCGGCTCTCCTTTTCAAAAATGTCGTCAGGATTAGAATCGGCTAACCATAAACATCCCGGGCTTCAACTGCAAACCAGACAGGGAATTCGCTCACCCGCATCACGCCAGGCATTGAGATCGTGGATCTGCTGATTGCTGCTGCCACGCCAGAGCAGGCCGGGGTCTGCCAACGCCTTTTCAAACTTGCCATCCACCAGCACATCCAGCAGGGCGACCAGCTCGCGCTGGGCATCCGAGAGCTCGCCGAGCAGATAGCCGGTCCAGCACCAGATATCCTTGCCCGGACACTCGGCGCGCACCCGTTTCACCAACGCCAGCACGTGGGGCACGTTGGCCGGGTGGAGCGGATCGCCGCCGGAGAGCGACAGACCTCGCCGTTTGATGCGGCTGTCGTTGAGATCCGCAATGATGCGATCGCTCATCGCCTCATCGAACGGCTTGCCGCCATCGAGCCGCCAGGTGCTCTGGTTGTAGCAACCCGGGCACTGGTGCTCACAGCCGGAGACAAACAGGGTGGCACGGGTGCCGGGGCCGTTGATCACATCGACCGGGTAGTATTGGTGGTAGTGCATCGCTTGTTTCCTGCCTCGTTCACGGGAAGGCGGCGTGGTTGCCGCCCTCCAATGAAAATGGCCCCTTGAGTCAGGGGCCAGCTCTTCATCGCCTGTACGCTTACATATGTTTGACGCGGCGCTTCACCTCTTCCTGCTTGCCCGCATTGAAGGGGCGCGCATCCGGGCTGCCGAGGTAGCCGCAGACACGGCGGGTCACCGACACCTTGGCGGGGTCGTGGTTACCGCAGCGCGGGCAGGTAAAGCCCTTGGAGGTACACTCGAATTCGCCGGTAAAGCCGCAGTCGTAGCACTCGTCGATGGGAGTGTTGGTACCGTAGTAAGGCACCTTGTCATAGCTGTAATCCCAGACGTTTTCGAGCGCTTCCAGATTGTGCTGGATGTTGGGGTACTCGCCGTAGCAGATGAAACCGCCACTGGCGATGGGCGGATAGGGCGCCTCAAAGTCCAGCTTGTCGTACGGGTTGACCTGCTTCTCCACATCGAGGTGGAAGCTGTTGGTGTAGTAACCCTTGTCCGTCACACCGGATACCACGCCAAACTCTTTGGCATCGATGCGGCAGAAACGGGTGCAGAGGTTCTCGCTCGGGGTGGAGTAGAGGCTGAAACCGTAGCCAGTCTCCTCTTTCCACTCATCGATGGCCGCCTTGAGGCGGGCGATGATGGCGATAGCCTTCTGTTGCAGCTCGGCGCTGTCAAACAGGTGCACCTTGTCACCAAACAGGGCGTTGATGGTCTCGTGAACCCCGATATAACCGAGGGAAATGGAGGCACGACCGTTCTTGAAGATCTCGCTGACGTTGTCGTCCGCCTTCAGCCGCACGCCGCAAGCCCCTTCCATATAGAGGATCGGAGCAACCCGTGCTTTCACCCCGTCCAGACGGGTGATGCGGTACATCAGCGCCTTCTTGGCGACCCGCAGGGAGGCATCCAGACGATCCCAGAAGTCCGCTTCGTCACGGGATTTCAGCGCAATGCGCGGCAGGTTGAGGCTCACCACCCCCAGGTTGTTGCGACCTTCGTGGATCAGCTCGCCATTCTCCTCGTAGGCACCGAGGAAGGAGCGGCAACCCATGGGGGTCTTGAAGGAGCCGGTCACTTTCACGACCTGGTCGTAGTTGAGGATGTCCGGATACATCCGCTTGGAGGCACACTCCAGCGCCAGCTGCTTGATGTCGTAGTTGGGATCGCCCTGCTTGTGGTTGAGGCCATCCTTGATGGCGAACACCAGTTTCGGGAACACGGCGGTCTTCTTGTTCTTGCCAAGGCCAGCGATACGGTTGCTGAGGATGGCACGCTGGATCATTCGCGACTCCCAGCTGTCCCCCAGACCAAAGCCGAAGGTGACAAACGGCGTCTGACCGTTGGCGGTGTGCAGGGTGTTGACCTCGTACTCCAGTGACTGGAAGGCGTCGTAGCACTCTTTCTCGGTGCGAGCCATGGCGTAGGCTTCCACATCGGCAATGCCCCACTCTTCGGCCACTTCACGGTGTTTCTGCCAGCTGATGGTCACATAGGGGGCCAGCACTTCGTCGATGCGGTTGATGGTGGTGCCACCATAGATGTGGCTCGCCACCTGGGCGATGATCTGGGCGGTCACGGCAGTGGCGGTGCTGATGGATTTCGGGGTATCGATCTCCGCATTGCCCATCTTGAAGCCGTGGGTCAGCATCCCTTTCAGATCGATCAACATGCAGTTGAACATCGGGAAGAAAGGCGAGTAATCGAGATCGTGGAAGTGCAGATCACCGCTCTCATGAGCCTGAACCACATCACGGGGCAGCATGTGGCTGGTGGCATAGTGCTTGGCGACGATACCGGCCAGCAAGTCGCGCTGGGTCGGGATCACCTTGGAGTCTTTGTTGGCATTCTCGTTGAGCAGGGCAGCATTGGTCTGCTCGACCAGACCGCGGATCTCCTGCGCCAGACGGCCGCGCGCCTCGCGAGCCTGATCCCTGTCGTGGCGATATTCGATATAGGCACGGGCGATGGCCTTGTCGTCGGAAGCCATCAGGTGGTTTTCGACCCGGTTCTGGATCTCGTGGATATCAACTTCACCACGCCCTTCCAGCTCCTGACTCACCGCATTGGCAATGCGGGAGGCCAGTGCCGGATTGGCCTGATTGACCGCTTCCGCCGCACGGCTGACCGCCTCTGCAATCAGCTGGGCATTGAATGGTGCGCGACATCCGTCACGTTTGATCACAACCGGTTTCATGGATTTTCCCCGTTAAAAGGCCAGGCATTTGCCTCTGGCTCACCCTTGTTGGGCCCCCCTCCCGGCATCTCGTCCTGGACGCAAATAAATTCAGCCGAGGCTTGACAAGCCTGGGCTGAAGATAGGAGAGGAACAGCTTATACACAGCTTAATAACACAACATATAGGGATTAAAAACGAATGCGTCCCTATATGTGGTGTCTATTAGGCACCAAAGCGAAGCCTCATTTCTTGATCCAGAACAGGTTTTTCAGCGAGCGGGACAGTTCACGACCGACCCAAAAGAGCTCCATTCAAATCCAACCTCAAGCGGGGTGCGGGCTGGCGTCCGATCCACCCACCCGAAAAAAAATGGCTATGTCCCAATTACGTGTTGCATGGGGTGCCCCAGCGCCTCATGCAAACACGCTTTGATATTCACGCCCCTCCCGTAACGCTCCAGCATCCTGCGCCAACCCAGGTAGTTCTTCAGGTAGTGCGTTGCCACTCCATGGAACCGCTCCATCCACTCTTTCAACCGATGGTGATACCCGTTCACGTGCTGGATGTGATACGCACCGACCACCCGTTCGCCCTGGCGATTGCGCACTACTTGATGAGTCACTCCATGCACTTTGCTAAAACTCGCATACACACCCGCACCATCGCTACACAACACCGCATCCGCTGACACCAACGGCTTCAACACCGCGATGACCGTCTCGGCATTTATCTGCTCCAGCTGAAAATCCGCATGGTGGCCAGCACGGTCCTGCACCACCATCACAGGGATGTAATCCGACCCGGTTCCACGGGTTCGACCTTTACCACCACGATGCCTTGGCGGACGCGGCAGTCCCCGTTGCCCCTTGAACGATTCAAGGAAGAAGGTCTCATCAACCTCAACAATGCCCTCTTCCCGTGTGGCTTGATGGCCTGCCATGGCACGCAAGAAGCGGTGACGCCAGAGGAACGCGGTGTTTTTGCTGACCCCACAGCGCCGCGCGGCCTGGCGGACGGTCAGTCCTTCGATGAGGGCTTGCGCGTAGTCTTCCCAGCACTGTGCTTTACGCAATCTGGCCAGGGGCGTCTTGGTGAGGATGGAGCTTGTGCGCAGACACTGTTTGCAACGGTAGCGGCGCAGCCCCCGACTCCACCCCCAAGGCGCCAGCTCGGCGACATCGGCCTGACAATGTGGGCAGCCACTGCATGCAGGAAACTGGGTATTGAGCGAGGTAATGGCATGTGGCGCCATGAGCTCCTGCCGGGCAACGCGGCGCTGGCGCAGGGTAAGCAGTGGAAAGAGAGACAACAGGTGTTGAAAGGCTGGGGTATCCATGATGGCAGACCTCAAGGTGATGGCCTACTTCAAGATTAGCCTTTCAACACGTAATTGGGACATAGCC